>DAISWT010000187.1:0-3222 GCA_036826235.1 Acidobacteriota bacterium
GGATCTCCCGCATCCTTGCCGGCTTCATCTCCAGTTGGTACTCGCCGCCCCCGCGGGAGGAAACGGCGTAGGCCGAGAACTGGCTTGACACCACATCCTGCAGGATGGAAACCTTTGCCGAGTCGACGCCGGTGATCCGAATCCGGCCAGGAGAGGCCGACTCCATCTTCTCGGGCGTCACACCCTTCTTACCCAACTCGCTGCGCAGCGTCTCAAGGTCCAGGTCGGTGGAGGCCTTGATGGCGTCGTCCGTCTTGACCCGCATGACCATGTGGATGCCGCCCTTCAGATCCAGCCCCAGGTGGATCTTCTCAGCAGGGGGGTAGATGGCCCAGACACAGACCACCAGAAGCGCGAAGATCAGCAGGAGCCGCCAGCGGAGATCGAGATTCATGGTGTTCCTGAGGGGGGCCGCGAGGCCTTCAGCCCGCGACGCGGCCCGAAACCGCTGTCCTCACGACTCCGGGCGCGATGAGGTCTCCTGATCCTGGAGCCCGACGATGGAGCTCTTGGTCACGTCGACGCGGACCTTGTCGGCAACGCGCAACTGCACGACGCCGCGATCGATTCCCACCACGGTTCCCAGCATCCCGCCCGAGGTGACGACCTTGTCGCCGCTCTTGAGCGTCTCCAGCATCTTCTGCACCTGCTTCTGCCGGGTGCGCTGCGGCCGGATCAGGAGGAAGTAGAAGATCGCGAAGATGACGAGGAGCGGGACCATCTGCAGCCAGGCGTTGGCCTGACCCTGTCCGGGCGGCGGCGTCATGAGACCCCAGGCGGTCAATTCGTCTCGCTCCTTGCCTTCGTCCGACAAGAAAAGGAGGGGACGACACCCCCTCGCCGCGTTCCACGGGCCTCAGCGCGCGCGGCGCCTCCGCGGCGCCCGCGGGACCCCGGCGCGGCCCGAAAGATTGCCCGAAGCGCCCGGGCTTGTCAAGGCAGCATCCGCTCGCCTAGGATCGCGCGCGTGCGCTCGATCGTTTCTTCGCGTCCGGCGGACGCGGCCACGCCCGTCGGATCGGGGCCGAGCCGGAGGCTCGAGGTCCCGATCCTCGCGACCATTCCCGGCCTCCGGCATCTGTTCACGGTGAAGGGCTCGGACATCGCGGCGGCCCTCGGCGAGTCCTTCGGGCGTGTCATTCCGCTCGTCACGCTGCGCCAGGTGCACGGCGCGGTCGTGCGGGTCGTGGACGGGCGGCACGCGGGCCCCGCTCCGGAGGGATCCGGAGGATCGGACCGGCGTCAGGAGGGGGACGCTCTCGTCGTCGGCAGGCCCGGGACCGCCGCCGGCGTCTTCGTGGCGGACTGCGTTCCGATCCTGATCTGTGATGAGGAGCGGCGCACCGCGGCGGCCGTGCACGCCGGCTGGCGTGGCACGGTGGCGGGCGTGAGCGGAGCCGCCATCGCGACCCTGCGGGATCGCTTCGGGTCCGAACCCGCATCGCTGCGTCTCGCCTTCGGTCCCTGCATCGGTCCCTGCTGTTTCGAGGTCGGAGGCGAAGTGGTCGAGGCGCTCCTGCGGGCCTTCCCGGACGCTTCGGACTGCGTGGTGGAGGGTCCCGGAAAGCGGATCGACCTGGTCGAGGCCAACCGCATGCAGGCGCGCGCCGCCGGCGTGTCGGAGGAAAGGATGCAGGCGACCGGCCTGTGCACGATGTGCCGACCCGACCTCCTCGAGTCCTACCGCCGCGAACGCGGCGCTGCCGCCCGCATGGCCGGTATCATCGCCTGGCAGGAGCCCGGGGAGGATGCGAGATGACGAAGAAGCCGGCCTCCGGCGCCGCCCCCGGCGCGGGCGGCACGAGGATACTCGACTTGTACCACCAGCACGCCGAGACCGCGGAGGCATTCTTCAAGATCGGGATCGGGCCGGTCGAGGCGGCGGCCGCCGCCTTCATCACCGCCCTGCGCGACGGCCGCTCTCTCCTGTTCTTCGGCAACGGCGGCAGCGCCGCGGACGCCCAGCACCTGGCCGCCGAGTTCGTCAACCGGTTCGCGGCGGACCGCCCGGGCCTCTCGGCCCTGGCGCTCACCACCGACACCTCGGTGCTCACCAGCATCGGGAACGATCTGGATTTCAGCCGCGTCTTCGCTCGTCAGGTCGAGGCGTTGGGCCGGCGCGGCGACGTGGCCGTCGGACTCAGCACCTCCGGCCGCTCTCCGAACGTGCTGGAGGGGCTGCGCGCCGCGCGCGTGCGCGGCCTGGTCACCGTGGGCTTCACCGGCGGAGGGGAGGGCCCCATGCAGGATCTGTGCAACCACCTCGTCCGAGTTCCGTCCCGGATCACGGCGCGCGTTCAGGAGGTTCACATCCTGGTCGGCCACATCCTGTGTCAGATGGTGGACGAGGCGCTCTTCCCCCGGACATGACCATGCCGCGGCGCCGCCCGGAGCGATGAGGACCGCATCGATCCCTACTTCTTCAGCGCGACGATCATCTCCTGGATTTCCTTCGCGTCGGGCGCCTTGGGCTCGAGCCTCAGATATTCCTGGTAATGCTTCACGGCGTCGTCGAAGGCCTGCATCCGGGTGAGGACGCGCGCCAGCTCCCTGTGCGCTCCGGCAAGCTTGGGATCGATCTCAATCGCCTTCTGGAACGCCTGCGCCGCCTCCTTATCCTTGTTCTCGTTCCAGGCGTGCACCCCGATATTGAAGAACACCGTGGCCGCGTTGCCCGGATCGACGGCGATGATCTTCTGGTACATCTCGTCCGCCTTCGCCTTGTCCTTGCGTTTTTCATAGATGGAGGCCAGCTCCATGTAGGAATCGGACTTGGATGGATCGATCAGGCTCGCCTTCTCAAGCGCGGCGATCGCCTTGTCGTCCTCTCCGGCGAGGGTGTAGGCCTTCCCGAGCTGGAACCAGATTTTGTCGTTGTCCGGCTGAATATTCGCCTCCTTCTCGAACTCCTCGGCGGCCTCCTTGTAATTCTGCTTTCTTTCCTCTTCGGCGGCCGTGTTGTTGCCTTCCTTCAGGAGAACGTTACCCAGACCGAAATGCGCCCACTTCATGTCGGGCATCAGTTGGATCGCCTTCCGATAGGCCTGCGCCGCCCCCGCATCGTCCTCGGTCGCAAACAGGCTCTTCCCAAGATAGAAGTAAACGGCCGGATTGCCCGCCGGATCCTTGGCCAGGTAGGCCCTGTAACCCTCGATGGCCTCCGAGTGCCGGCCGGCATCCGCCAGATCCGTCCGCAGACCAGGCTGATCTTCCTCACCCGTG
>DAISWT010000187.1:3258-5953 GCA_036826235.1 Acidobacteriota bacterium
CCCGCCGGTGGCGCCCGCCGGCTGTGTTCCTGCCGGCGCGGTCGTCCCGCCGGGCGCCACGGCAGACGCTTCCGTCGCCGCGCCCTCCTTCTTCTTCCGCTCCGCCTGCACCGCAGCCAGGAAGTCCGCGTCCTTCGCGACCACGATATTGACCAGGTTATGTCCCTCGTCGCCGATGAGCACGAACGTCAGTTCCGGGAACTCCTGCTTGCTTCCGGGAATCAGATCACCCTTGAAGCGCTCGTCCTTCTGGTAATCGACGATCTCCGCGTACTCCTTCACCACCTTGTAGCCGGGCAGATCGGGGTAAACCCTCCATTTCTTGGCGACTGAGGTGTCCAGCGCGGCGATCACGTAGGAGCCATCCTTTCCGGTTGTCAGGGGACCGATCTTCTTCTTGATGTCGACGGCCTCGAGCCAGACCTTGACTTTGGGCATCGGCTTGCCCTGAATGTCGGTCACCACGCCTTTCACGCGGGTGATGGCGTCGGCGTACGCCGGCGTGCGCGACGCCGCCGGCACCAGGACGAAGACCGCGGCAATCGCCAGAAACGTTCGTCGTGTCCGTCTCATGGTCCACTCTCCTCCGGTCCGGCCGGCGGCACCGTCGCCTGAAGCCGGTGCAATCATCCTATACCCCGCCGTCCCGGTCGATCAAGGCGGGGCCCCCGGGCGCGGCCGCGGCGCGCCGCTCCCCGTCCGTCCTCGCTGCGGTTTCGGCCGTTCCGGGACAATACGAGGTGTCCCGCGAACAGGAGAACGTAAAGACCGCCCCCGGTGATGTGGATCCCGGCCAGGGCGCGACGGGCGGCCGGATCGGTTACCACCTGCATCAGGTAGCCGGAGACGATCATCGGCAGAGACAGGGCGAGGATGATCATACCGGATGCGCGTCCACGCCGCTGTCGCGAATCGCGGAGCCTGTCGATGATGTGTTCGCGGGCGATGAGGCCCAGGGCGAACACCATCAGCGGACCGAGGAGGACGTGCAGGGACAGGGCGCCCGGCTGCCACGGATGATGGATGACCGAGAATTCGCCGCCACCCGTCATGACGTACTTCATGTAGAAGTAGGCCCCTCCGCTCGCCGCCACGAGCCAGGTCGAGGCGTTCAGGAGAGCCCGTTCGAATGAGGTCATGGGGCGGGCTTCGGCGGAGGACCTGGCGACGCTGACGCGGCCGGCGCGGCCACGTACAGGTGATGCAGCGCCAGGATCCGGCGGACCGCCTGGGTTACCGCGCGCGACGACAGGGTCGCGCCCGTGAGCGCGCGGATCCCCTCGCGCCCGCCGAGATCCGCCAGCGTCCGGCCGGGAAACTGCCGCAGCCACCGCTCGCCCGGAAGGTAGTCCTCCGGCTCGTCGAACGACAGGATCTCGATGCGGGCCACGTCGCCGGCGGGGCCGACAAGGACCAGAATCGTCTCGGGGAGGGTGCGGACAAGATGTGTGTCGAAGTAGGCGTAACCGGCCACGCGACCGTCGCGCGAACCGACGTAGTAGGGGACGACTCGCATCTCCACCGGTGCTCCCGCGGCCTCCGCGGCCAGGCGGGCCTGCGCCTCGTCCAGGTACAGAGTCCTACGTTCGACCGTCGTGGGCCGGGGAAACACGACATCGAGCGCCTGCTGTGTCGTGAGGTAGACCCGGGCGCCGGCGCGTCCCGCGACCGTCAGGGCGATCAGCGCGACCAGAATCGCCCGGCGCGTCATCAGAACAGATACCCGAGCGCGACGTTGAGCTGGTCGACGCCGGTGCCGGCGCCGTTCCGGTGGTCCTGGTAATCCAGCTTGATGGCGAGGTTCGGGATCGGGCGGTAGTGGAGCCCGTACGTCCTGACGGTCCTGTCGTTGGCACGGTCGCGCGTGAAGGGCGCCACGACCGCCGCCTGTGTGTCCAGCGCCTCATAGCGCACGAACGGGCTGAGCTCGCCCTTGTCCATGCGCGCCAGCGACAGGAGGTTCCAGGCGACTTCGCCGTACCAGCCGACCGCGCGGCTGCCGATTGCGGTGCCACGCGTCGGGTCGCCGGCCAGCAGAGGATCGTTCGCCAAGCTGACCGCCCCGGCGTGGACCAGAACTCCGCGGGCGTACAGTCCCCTGAGATGCCAGCCGCGGACGTTCCACTCGGCGTGCGCGTCCCAGACAGACAGGCGGGCGCCAGCGAGCCCTGGACTGCCCTGCCCCGTGTTCCCCGTGAATCCCGCGGCGCCAAACAGCAGCCCCGGCGCAGGCGTGCAGTCGACCCGGGCGGCCAGCGCCCAATCGCTCGCCTTCGCCTCGGCGCCCTCCTGCCTCCCTTTCCGCGCCCATTCGCCCGCGGAGAAGCCCGAGGCGTCGAGGCTTGTGATCAGATAGGCGCGGTAGCTCACCGGGCCCGCGTCGCCGTAGACGCCCAAGCCGTTCTCTCGCCAGGTGGACGGCAGGATGAAAGTCTCGACGTCGGGACGCCGAGCGCCGTAGAAGATCGGCGGCTCATGCAGTTCGCTGAGGAACCCCACCGGCACGAGCAGGAGCCCGCCGCGCAGCCCGAAACGGCGGTCGGGACGGTAGTCGATGTAGGCGAACTCGACCGCCGCCTCGCCCGGGGCGCCCGGCGCGACCACGGCGTGCTCGTACTCGACCTCGGAGTTGAACAGCAAGTGGTCGGTCCACTTGTAGCCGAAGTAGAGGACCGCGCGCTCCAGGTCGGCCGTG
>DAISWT010000188.1:0-5939 GCA_036826235.1 Acidobacteriota bacterium
GGCGAGATAGTGGTAGGCACCCGCCTTGATCGCCTCGACGGCCGAGTCGATGCTCCCGAAGGCGGTGATCATGACGACCGGAAGGTCATGGTCCCGGGCGTGCAGCGCCGCCAGGAGGTCGGAGCCCCTCATCTCGGGCATCATCAGGTCGGTGATCACCACGTCCGTGGTAACGGAGGCGGCGCGGTCGAGCGCCTCCTGCCCGCCGGCGGCGCTGAACACGACGTAGCCGTGCTCGCGCAGCTCCTCCTCGAGGTACGCCCGCATCTCGTCGTCGTCCTCGACGACGAGCAGCGTGCCGCGAGGCGTCACGAGGCGGCCTCGCGGGGAGCGGCGGCCCGCGCCGGCCGCGATTCGGGCAAATACACGGTGAGCCGCGTGCCCCGCCCCTGCACGCTCTCGACGTCGATCCAGCCGCCGTGCTCGCGGACGATGCCGTAGGAGACCGACAGTCCCAGGCCCGTCCCGCGGCCGATGCCCTTGGTGGTGAAGAACGGGTCGAACACCCGGTCCAGGTTCTCGGGAGCGATGCCCGTCCCGGTGTCCTCGAACGTGACGGCGACGCACGGCAGCGTCCCGACGTTCTTCTCGGGAGGCAACTTCTGGACTCGGGCGGCGGCCACGCGCAGCGTCCCGCCTTCCGGCATGGCGTCGAGCGCGTTGGTGCAGAGATTCAGGAACACCTGGTGGAGCTGGTCGGGGTCGGCCGTGACCGTGGCGGGGGCTTCCGACATCGACGTATCCACGCGCACGCGGCCCTCCTCGAACCGGTGGCCCATGAACTCGAGGACCTTGCCGAGAATCGGCGCCACCTCGGTTCTCATCAGGCGAGGCTCGCGCATCCGCGCGAAGTCCAGCATGTCGCGGACAATGCGCGCGATCCGATCGATCTGGGAGCTGATGACCCGCAGGCTGCGGACGGCGGGCCCGTTGTCGGGCAGGGAGCGCATCAGACGTTCCGCCCGCCCGCCGATGACGTTGAGGGGCGTGCCGATCTCGTGGGCCAGCCCGGCGGCCAGACGGCCGACTGAGGCGAGACGCTCCGCGTGCCGCAGCCTGGACTCCATCCGCCGGCGTTCCTCCTGCTCGGCGACGAGGGACAGCTGCGAGGCCTCCAGCTTCGCGAGCATCCCGTTGAACTCCTGCGCCAGCCTGCCGAACTCGTCGCGCCGCCGGACCGGCACGCGGGCCCGCAGCTCCCCCGAGCCGACCTCGCGGAAGCTCTTCGCCAGCTCGGCGACCGGGCGGGCCACGCTGACGCGGATCACCCAGAACACGATGCACGACGTGACCAGGATCATGAGGAGGGTGAGGGTGTAGATCTCATGGCGCGCGGCGCGCGCGTCCTCCTCGACGTATGACTCGAGCTGCATGAGCTGCAGGGCTCCCACGATGGTCCCCCTCGAATCCCGCAGGGGAACGATGAAGCTCAGGACCGGCTGATGGTCCAGGCGGCCGCGGATCTCCGAGGGAGTCCCTTGCCGCAGGGCCGCCCGCAGGGCCGTGGCATCGGCCGGCGGATAGGAGGTGAGATCGACGGGCTGGTAGATCACCAGACCCGTCGGGTCGAAGATGCGCACGCCCAGGACCCTCTCGTAGCCGGTCACCTGGTCGACCAAGGCGCGAACGTCCTCGATCTGCCGGTCGCGCAGGGCGTCCTCCATGGCGATCTGGACCATGCGGGCCATGGCGCGTCCCTCGCGCGCCAGCTCGTCCTGGAGCAAGGCGCCGCTGTTGCGCTGGTCGATATACCCGAACAGGGCCATGACGAGGACGAGGGGAACCGCGAGGAAGATGGCCAGCCTGGTTCCGACGGACATGGCTCTAATCTACCGCGGCCGGGTGCCGCCGACCAGCGCGCGCGGAGGCGGGGCCGGGCTCAGGGCGCGTGGCGGCGGTGCAGGCGATCGAGGGCCTCGGCGCGGATCGTGTCGAGTTGCGCGCGCTGCTCGGGCCGCAGGGCCGGGCCGAGATCCTGGCAGGCCTGGTCGATGACGGCTTCGATGCGGGGCAGAACCTCGTCGTGGATCGCCTCGATCTGCTGGTGCGCCCGGTGCGTCACTTCCTCGAGGACCTTGCGCTGCGAGTCGTCGAGATCGAGACGGTGGGACAGGCGGCGCACCACGAAACGCTCCATGCGCTCGTGCGAGAAATGCCCCATACGCCAGCGGTGCAGGCCGAACGCCGCCGTCCCGAACACCCCGCAGGCGAGTCCGAGGACGAACATCCCGAGCAGGAGGAGGGTGGCGCGCGTGCGTGTCATGGTCTCTCCGGTGGCTCGGCCACGTTGCTCGGGTCATCGAACAGGGCGCCGGGATCGGCCGCGAGCAGGGAATCGAACATGGAATCGACCTCGACCAGGGAGGCCAGATCGGCCTCGCCGGGCTGCGTCGTCCCCTGCACGTACAGGCCGGCGCACGCGAGCGCGAGCGACGCCGCGAGCGCCAGCGCCGGACGGACCAGCGACTCGAATCCCTCGCTCCAGGTTGAGACCGACAGCGCCGCCCCGCCCGACTCGATGCGCGCCCTCAGCCTCGCCTCGAAGCCCGGCCGCGGCGACGCCGTGTCGTCGCGGTCGCTGCCGAGACGCAGCAGCAGCGCCGCGCGCCGTCCGGTCGTCCACCCGCGAAGTCTCATCCTCGTCCTCCTCCGGCACCTTCGCGGGCGGCCGGAACCGCCTCCGCGAGCCGGCGCAGCGACCGCCGGGCGCGCAGGGCGCGCACCTTGACGGCTGCGCGCGTCGAGCCGGTGGCGGCGGCCACGTCGCGCGCCGACAGGCCTTCGAGATCCATCAGGACCAGCACCATCCGGTCCTTCGGGGGCAGGCTGTCGAGGAGTTCGGACGCCAGGGCCCGGGCGGCCTCCGCCTGTCGCGCCTCCTGTGACGCCCCCGCGAGCGCCGCGTCCAGCCAGGCGCCCGCATCCGGCGTGATGTCGGCCAGGACATCCTCCCGGCGGCGGCGCCGCTCGCGCAGCCGATCGACACAGGTGTTGGTGGCGATTCTCAAGAGCCAGTGCTCGAACGGCGCGTCCGATCGGTAGGTCGCGGCCATGCGGTACACCTTCAAGAACACCTCCTGGACGATCTCTTCCGCGTCCTCGGGGCGGCGAAAGAAGCGTAGGGCCAGCCGGAAAAGGCGATTCTTCCACCGCCCGACCAGGAGGTCAAAGCCCCCCGCATCGCCGGCTGCGGCCCTGCCCAGAAGGGACGCATCGCTCGCATCGTCGATCACGTCGCTGTCCCGCTCCCGAAGCCCGTCCGGGGCCCGTCCCGGAAGTCTCCGGAGTCCCGGCCCCGGCGATCCCGGTCGGCGCCATGATAAGGCCACCGGTCTCCGCCTGGTCCGGGCGCGGCGGGACGATCACAGCGCGTCGATGAAGTCCGCGGCGTGCTCGCGCCAGAGGCTGCGAGTCAGGCCGATGCGTTTCTCGATCCGCTCCTCGAGCCCCCGCCGGATCGTGTCGATCTGCGCCTGCTGGTCGGGGGTCAGAAGGCCGCGCAGGCGCGACACGGTACGCGCGCGCTCGACGGCCATCTCGGTCTCCGCCGAGGCCGCGGTCGCCGCGGCCGACCGTACGGCGGCCTCGTCGAACTGCTGCGCGTGGACCGCGTCGAACAGGATCTTCTTGGTCCGGATGACCTGGTCCGCGAGAGGCTCGATGCGGGGTCCCTCGTCCTTCAGGATCGCCTTGATTTGTGTCTTCTGGTCGTCGGTCAGATCGAGGCTCGAGAGGACGCGGAGCAGATGCCCGCCGGAGCCATACCCGCCGAAGGGACCTGAATGGTATCGCAGCGCGTGCGGGACGGCCGCCACCGCCGCGACCGTCAGCAGGCCGGCGGCGACCAGCGAGACGAACACCGTGATCGTTCTGGTGCGTGGGCTCATGATGTCCTCCTGTCGGGGCGGCGCCGTCGGTGCCGCTCACACCTTCAGACGAGGGCCGGACCGGCCCGGTTACACCGGAAAGCCGCGCCCGGAGGCCCGGCCGCGTCGCCTGGGGGGATCGGAGACGGGTACGGAGGGTTGGAGCGCGCCGGGGTGGCGGGACGTATGATGCGGCGTCGAATCGCAGGGAGTGACGATGCGCCGTCTCTGTTCTCGGCCGTGGTGCGGACTGCTGCTGTTCATCCTGCCGCTGGTCGCCGTCGGGCCCGCCGACCGCGTCCTGGCCGCAGCGCCGGAGAACCGGGCCGCGACGGCCGTTCGGACGGCTCCGGCTGGACCGGGGTTCGACGTGGCCGCCGCCACGGCCGTCTATCTCGCGAAGGTCCCGCCCGAGCAGCGTCAGCGCTCCGACGCGTATTTCGAAGGAGGCTACTGGCTCCTCCTGTGGGACTTTCTGGGTGGCGCCGCGCTGCTCTGGTTCCTGCTGGCCGTGCGCTGGTCGGCCGCGATGCGGGACCTGGCGGAGCGCCTCACGCGCCTCAAGTCGCTGCAGGCCGCCCTGTACTGGGCGCAGTTCATCGTGGTTCAATCGGTCCTGCTGTCCCCGCTGACAGTCTACGAAGGCTACTTCCGCGAGCACACGTATCATCTCGCCACCCAGACCTTCGGCCCCTGGCTTAAGGACCAGGCGACGATCCTGGCGGTGAACGTCGTGCTGGGAGCGATCCTCTTCCCGATCCTGCACGGCGTCCTGCGGCGTGTGCGTTCCTGGTGGCTGTGGGGGGCGCTGGTCGCGACCGTCTTGGTCATGTTCGTCCAACTCATCGCCCCGGTCTTTATATTCCCCCTGCTCAACACGTACACCCGGCTTGAGGACGGATCGATCCGCGGGCCGATCCTGAGCCTGGCGCGCGCCAATGGCATCTCCGCCGCCGACGTCTATGTGTTCGACGCCTCACGCCAGACCACGCGGGTGAGCGCCAACGTCAGCGGCTTCCTGGGGTCCGAGCGGATCTCCCTGAACGACAACTTGCTCAAGCGCTGCAGTCTGCCGGAGATCGAGGCGGTGATGGGGCACGAGATGGGTCACTACGTCCTGCATCACCCCTACGAAGGCAGCGTCTTGACCGGGATGGTCCTCGTGGCCGGTCTGGCCTTCCTGCGCCGGTCCTTTGACGGCGTCCTGCGACGCTTCGGATCGAGGTGGAGGGTCAGCGGCATCGGCGATCTGGCCGGTCTGCCACTCCTGCTCCTGCTGTTCTCCGTCTACCTGTTCGCGCTCACCCCGCTCACCAATTCCTTCACGCGCACCCTGGAGGCGGAGGCCGACCTGTTCGGGCTGAACGCCGCCGGTCAACCCGATGGCGCCGCCGAGGTCGCCCTGAAGCTGGGGGAGTACCGCAAGCTGGATCCCGGCCGGCTGGAGGAGATCATCTTCTTCGACCACCCGAGCGGCCGCAGCCGCATCTTCATGGCGATGCGCTGGAAGGCGGAGCACCTCGATCGCGCGGAACGACGTGCATCTTCGGCCCGGTGACCCCTGTTAGAATGTCGAGGCGATGAGCTCCGCCGCTCCCCGCGGGACAATTCCGGCTGCCGTCGGTCTGCTGGCGCTGGCGTTCGCGTGCACCGGCCGTCCGGAGCGGCCGGCGTCCGGCTCGGGCCCCGCGGCCGGCGGCCGGGGGGGCGGCGCTCGGCGGATGGCGGAGCGTCTCGAGGCGATCACCCGGGGTCTCGATCCGACCAAGAACATGTTCATCAACTCGACGCGCGCCGATTACCTGAAGGCCGGGATCGCCAAGATGCCGGGCCAGAGAATGTCGTTGCTGCCTCTGGTCGCCGACGAGCTCCTGAAGGCCGGCCGGACGGAGGAGGCGATCGCGATCGCGCAGGCGCTCCTGCACCCGGCTCCCGCCGACGCCGTCGAGGCGCCGTCGCCCGCCCAATCGCACGAGTTCCTCGGGCTGGCCCACATGCGCCTGGGAGAGCAGGAGAACTGCGTCGCCCATCACGGCATCGATTCATGTCTCGTGCCGATCCGGGGGTCGGGCC
>DAISWT010000189.1:0-5929 GCA_036826235.1 Acidobacteriota bacterium
GGCGGTGGCGACGGTCGGGTTGGCGCTCCAGGTGAACCGGAGGATCTCGTCGATCAGGGTGTCCAGGAGCCGGTCCATCGAGATCCCCGCGGCAAAAAGGCCAGGCGGCGCGGGATTATACCGGAAACCGCGCGACCGCGGCCCCTCACGCGCCGGACCGTCCAGGGGGCCGCCCCGGACCGCCGACACTGCGGGCCAGGGGGATCTCCGGCGAGCGCCACCTTCGGCGCGGCAAATGATGTTGACGGCGCGGAAAACGCTGTGGAATAATTCCCCGTCTTACGGCGCCTGCGGCACATGGTGCCCCGTCCTCAAACGTCGCGGTGCACTGAGCTCTCCCCGCGGCCTCCTTCGCTGAGGACCCACGGCTCGATGAAGGTTCTCGTCGTCGGAAGCGGTGCCCGCGAGCACGCTCTCGCCTGGAAACTCCGCGGCAGCCCTCTCGTCAAGGAGCTTTATTGCGCTCCCGGAAACGTGGGTCTGGCGAAGATCGCCGACCGCGTCCCGATCGATCCCTCGTCCATCGTCGAGCTGGCTGACTTCGCGCAGACCATCAAAATTGACCTCACCGTCGTGGGACCGGAGCTGCCGCTCGCCTTGGGCCTCGTGGACGAGTTCCAGAAGCGCGACCTGGCAGTCTTCGGGGCGACCCAGTCGGCTGCTGAGATCGAGTCCAGCAAGGTCTTCGCCAAGGAGTTCATGAAGAAGCACAAGATACCGACGGCGCGCTTCAACGTGGCCTGCTCGGCCGCCGAGGCGCGCGCCCTCCTCAAGAAAAGGAAGACCGAGTTCCCGGTCGTGCTCAAGGCCGACGGGCTGGCCGGCGGCAAAGGCGTCCTCGTCGCGCGAGACAAGAAGGAGGCCGAGGAGGCGATCGAGGCGCTTCAGGTCGAGCGGCGCTTCGGGGTCGCCGGCGACCGCGTCGTGGTCGAGGAGTTCCTGGAGGGACACGAGGCGTCCTTCTTCGCGCTGTCCGACGGGCAGCGCGTGCTGCCGCTCGTGACCTGCCAGGACTACAAGAGGCTGAGCGACGGTGACGAAGGGCCGAACACCGGCGGCATGGGCGGCTACTCGCCGTCGGTCCACATCGACGCCGACACGTTCCGCTCGATCATGGACGGGATCCTCGTCCCCACCGTCGCCGGCCTGGCGGAAGAGGGACGGCCCTATTGCGGCGTCCTCTACGTGGGACTGATGCTGACCAAGAAGGGCCCGCGTGTGCTCGAGTACAACGCGCGCTTCGGCGATCCTGAGGCCGAGCTGATCGCCGTCCGTATGAAGAGCGATCTCATCCCGATCCTGCAGGCGACGCTGGCCGGCCGGCTCGAGGAGATCAACATCGACTGGCTGAAGGCGCGATCGGTCTGCGTGGTCCTGGCCTCGCGCGGCTACCCGGGCGAACCGGAGATCGGCGCGCCGATCGGCGGCATCGACGATGCCGAGGCGCTGGAGGGCGTCGAGGTGTTCCACGCCGGAACGGCGGTCAAGGACGGGAAATTCATCGCCGCGGGAGGCCGCGTCCTCACCGTCACCGCTCTCGGCGCCACCTTCGCCCAGGCCAGGGAGCGTTGCTACAAGGCGGCGCAGACCATCCAGTTCGAAGGCGGGCAATTTCGCACCGACATCGCCCGGGACACCCCCGAAAGCGCCTAGGAGCCTCACCAGGAGCCTGCTGCGCCCGCCCCGCGGGCCGGCGGTCCGCGCGTTGAGACGGGCGGGCACGCGTGCTAGCATCTTGGCATGCGCGACTTCAAGAAGGACGCGGACGGTTCGTCCGCCAGAGGCAGGATCTTCGAGCTCCTCCGCATCTACCACCAGTCGAGGGAGAACATCCGCCTGCTTCTCGAGATGAGCCGCATGGCCGATTACGAGAGGATGGGCTTCATCGACGCCTGGCAGGAAGAGATGGCCGACTTCTTCGCCCGCAACGGTTACTGCTTCGCCTGCAACCGCCTTCTCGACCGCTGCGAGTGCGCCGAGCCGATCCGGCCGCGCGCCCCGCACTCGGCCGCCTGACCCTCCACCCTCCGCGAAGCCTCTCAGGCCCGCGGCCTCTCTGTTAGAATCACCCTCCCGGCACCGGAGCCGTATGGTTTCAAAAGGAGAATCCCGTGGCCAGAGCTCGCAAAGGCAGGGCCTCTCAAGCCGCAGGCCCGTCGCGCCTCAAGGTGTGGGTAGCCATGGGGAGCGACAGCGACCTTCCGGTGATGGAAGAGGCCTTGAAGATGCTACGGGAGTTCGGCATCCCCTTCGAGGTCGACATCACCTCGGCTCATCGCACACCCGAAGTCACCGCCGGCCGCGCCCGAAACGCCGAAAAACACGGATTCGGGGCAATCATCCTCGGGGCCGGGCACGCGGCGCACCTGGCAGGCGTCGTCGCCGCGCACACGACGCTGCCGGTCATCGGCGTGCCGCTGGCTTCCTCGGCGCTCCAGGGGATCGACTCGCTCCTGTCGACGGTGCAGATGCCGGGAGGCGTGCCGGTCGCGACCATGGCCATCGGCAAGTCCGGCGCCATGAACGCCGGGATCTTCGCCGCCCAGATCCTGGCGACCGGCGACCCGATCCTGCGCCGCCGGCTGCAGGCCTACAAGTCGCGCCTCGCCGAGAAGGTCATCGAGAAGAACCGCGCCCTCAAGGCCGAGAGGACGAAGAACGGGTCGTGAGCATGCCCACCTATCGCATCGTGACTCTGGGCTGCAAGCTCAACCAGGCGGACTCGGCTGCCCTCGAGGGGCGGCTGCGTCTCATGGGATTCAACCGCGCCGCGGAAGGCGGGGACGAGACGACGGAGCGCGCGGCCGATGTGGTCATCGTCAACACCTGTACCGTCACCGCCAATGCCGACCGCGAAGCGCGGCAGATTCTCCGGCGCCTGCGCGGGGCCAACCCGAACGCCGTGGTGATCGCGACCGGCTGTTACGCGGAGAGAGAGCCCGCGGGCTTGCGTGCCGTGCCCGGCATCGATCACGTCGTGTCCCTGGCGCGGCAGCTGGAGGAGGTGCCGGCCCTGGCCGCGGTGGCGTTCGGGTTCGATCCCGCTCCTCCGGCCAACGTTCTGGGACGCTTCGGAGCGACCGAAGGCTGCGACCCGGATTTCGGCCCCGGCGACCGCACCCGCGCCCTCCTCAAAGTGCAGGATGGCTGCGACTTGCGCTGCTCCTACTGCGTCATCCCGTCGGTCCGCGGGGGCAGCCGGAGCGAGCCTCCGGAGATCGTCCTCGCGAGGATCGGCCGGCTGGTCGAGGCGGGCTTTCGCGAGATCGTGTTCACCGGTGTGAACACCGGCGACTACGGCAGGGACCTCGACCCGCCGGTGAGTCTGTCCCGGCTTCTGAAGAGGGCGATCGAGATCGAAGGGCTCGGCCGCCTGCGGCTGAATTCACTCGAGCCGAAAACCGTCACCGCCGAGCTCGTCGAGTTGCTCGCCGGCTGTTCCGGACGCATCGCCCCGCACCTGCAAATCCCGCTCCAGAGCGGCTGTGACGCGGTGCTGGCACGTATGCGCCGGCCGTACCGCACGGCCGACTATGCGCGTGTCGTGGAGACCCTGCGGCGCGACGTCCCCGGCATCGCCCTCGGCGCCGACGTCATCGTGGGCTTCCCGGGTGAGACCGACGACGAGTTCGAGGCGACCCGCCGCTTCATCGAGTCGTCGCCCCTCAACTATCTGCACGTGTTCTCCTACTCGCCGCGCCCCGGCACGTGGGCCGCGTCGTTTCCCGGGCACGTCGACGCGACGATCGCCAAGAGGTGGAGCGCCCGCCTGCGACGGCTCGGAGAGGATCTGTCCCTGCGCTTCCGCTCTTCGTTCGTCGGAAAAGTGAGGACGGCTCTCACGTTGCGCCAGATTCGGCCAGACGGGCGTCTGCGGGCCCTGACCGACAACTTCATCGATCTGGGGTGCGACATCGAAGGACGCGACCCGGCCCGGCTGATGAACCGCCTGCTGGACGTCGGGATCACCGACGTGGCCGGGCGCTCCACGGCGGGCACGCTCGTCGGGGCCGCCTGAAGGCACCGGGGGCCCGACTCGGCTAACCGCGGCGCGGCGCTGTGTCAATCAGATGCTGGCGCAAGGCGTCAAGCAGCTCTCCTTCGTTGCGGGCCCTGAGTGTGGAGAGGTAGACGATTTCCGGGTCGGAGGGATGGCCGAGCAGGGCGCAGGCCCGCCTCGAGGCGCGCTGGCTGGCCGACAGGATGATCCGCAGCATGATACGAGTGCCGAGGATCGACGTGAGGATTCCGTACAGCCGGCCTGCGGCGGAGAACACGGCGCGCATCGCGGAGGAGGGCACGACGTGGCGCCCGGCGAGACGTCGCTCGATCCGACGCCCCCGGTCGATCTCGGCGCTCAGGTAGTCTTCGATGAGTCGCCGGCCCTCCGCGTCCCGGAGCCTGGTCGTGTAGACACGGTACAGCGACAGGACCAGGTCCTGCAGGTAGATCTCCTGGAGGAGCCCGCGGTTCTCGGCGCCCGGGCCCGACATCTCCTACTTCTTGACGGCGTCCTTCAAGGCCTTGGCGACGGTGAACTTCACCACCGTCTTGGCGGGAATCTGTATCGACTCTCCCGTCATCGGATTGTGACCGACCCGGGCCTTGCGCTTCGTGACCTTGAACTTGCCCAGTCCGGCGAGGGGCACGTCCCCCTCGTTCTTCATCTCGCGCTCCACGATGCGAGTGAAGCCTTCGAGAAAGGCCTTGGCCTGCTGCCTGTCGGTACCCGTTTCCTGCGCAATCGCTTCGATCAAGTCGGTGCGGGTCATGCCTGGGTCTCCCAGTCGATCATTGAATGGGATCGGCTCTCGAGGGGGCGAGATCAACGCAAGCGCGCGTTTTTATCACGTTCCCTCGGAGGGATCAAGGAGAACGGCGGTCCCGGGACTCACTTCCAGTCGATGGGGAGGCGCAGCTGCTTGCCGTCCCGATCGCGGTACAGGACGTAGCGGTTCTGCTTCCCGAACAGGTAGACGTCGCGGGTCACCTCGACGTCGCGTCGACAGTACTGCTCGATCAGGTCGACGCGCCCTTCCTTCCACCACTTCAGCGACTGCAGGCCGTCCGAGCTCTTGCCGACCCCCAGAGTCGCCTGCGCCAGGTCTCCCAGCTTCAGGCGGAACCCGAGCTTGCGGTAAATGTCGGCGAGCATGTCGAAGGTGCGGATGCGCGACAGGTCCCACGGCGTGTATCCCTTCAGGACGGGGATGTCGAATCGATCGATGTTGTAGCCGATGACCCGGTCGGCCATCGCCAGGTCGAGCAGAAGCCGATCGACGTCTTTTTCGTAGTGCGTCTTGAACTCGGAGGTGACCTGGTTGTAGGTGACCGCCAGCGCCAGTTTCATGTCGGGGATGTTCTGCCACCCGCCGACCTCCTCCGCGCTCCTCTGCGTCTCGACGTCGAGAATGAGCGTCAACTCGCCCGCCGGAGCCAGTCCCGAGGACGCGCGCCGGACCGGCGTCGGCACGGGCTCGTGCTCGTAGCCCCCACCCATGAGGCGCGGTGGCGGCGGCGCGGGGACCTCCACCCTTGACACGGGCTTCTGCGCGCGGGGCGCCGCGAGGAAGGTCGTCGCGCGGCGAGGCGGCTCGCGCTCGGCGCCGCTGTCCAGGAGGGCCTCCGCGATCCAGAGGGCCGCGTCCTTGTCGAGCGGGTTGTTGCCGTTGCCGCACTTCGGCGACTGGACACAGGACGGGCAGCCCGAGACGCACGGGCAGCCGCGCAGGAGCTCGGTGGTCCGGCGCAGCAGCCCGGCGAGACCCTCGAATCCCTTGGCCGCGAGACCGCAACCCCCGGGATAGCCGTCGTAGATGAAGATGGCGGAGCGGCCGATCTGCGGGTGCAACGGATAGGAGATACCGCCGATGTCCCCCCGATCGCAGATGGCGAGCAGGGGGAACAGGGAGATCAGGGCGTGCTCGAG
>DAISWT010000190.1:0-5909 GCA_036826235.1 Acidobacteriota bacterium
TCCTTGACTCCGCCGGGGTCGATGTTCTCCTGGTCGGCGACAGTCTCGGGAACAATGTGCTCGGGTATGAGAGCACCCTCCCGGTCACGATGGAGGAAATGCTCCACCACACGCGCGCCGTGGCGCGCGCGGCGCGCCACGCCTTGGTGGTGGGGGACATGCCGTACATGTCCTTTCAGACCGGCCGGCGCGACGCCATCAGGAACGCGGGCCGCTTCCTGAAGGAGGGAGGGGCGGCGGCGGTCAAGATCGAGGGGGGGCGCAAGCGGGCCGCTCTGGTCCGTGCCCTGCTCGACGCCGAGATCCCGGTCATGGGGCACATCGGCCTGACGCCGCAGTCGGTGCACCTGATGGGCGGCTACCGGGTACAGGGGAAGAAGACCGAGCAGGCGCGCGCCCTCCTGGACGACGCCGTCGCGCTGGAAGAGGCGGGCGCATTCGCTCTCGTGCTGGAAGGGGTGCCGGAGACGGTCGGCCGCGCCGTGACCGGGGCGATCGGCATCCCGACGATCGGCATCGGAGCCGGCCGCTTCTGCGACGGGCAGGTGCTGGTGTTCCACGACCTCGTCGGCCTGGGCGAGGGTGCCCCGCCTCGGTTCGTCCGCCGCTACGCGAACGTCGGCGAGGTGATCGCCGCGGCGGCGCGCCGCTTCATCGGGGACGTCCGCGACGGCACCTTCCCCTCCGATGCGGAGAGCTATTCCGCTCCCGCGGCGGTGGAGTCCCGCAAGGCCGGCGGCTCCTAGGAGCCTGTCCGTGGAAGAGTTCACCACCGCCGCGGCGATGCGGGTGTTCTCGCGCGAGGCGCGCTCGCGGGGCGCGCGCATCGGGCTCGTGCCGACGATGGGCGCCCTGCATCAGGGACATGTTTCCCTGGTCGGACGCGCCCGCACCGAATGCGGCGCGGTGGTCGTGTCGATCTACGTCAATCCTCTCCAGTTCGGGCCGCGGGAAGATTTCTCGGCCTATCCACGCGACCTGGAGCGCGACAAGGATCACCTGCGCGCCTCCGGGTGCGACGTCCTCTTCGTCCCGCAAGACCGGGAGATCCATGTCCCGGGCCACCGGACCACCGTCGAGGTTCAGGGCCTGCAGGATCTTCTGTGCGGCCGGAGCCGCCCCGGTCACTTCCGCGGCGTCACCACCGTCGTCGCGAAGCTGCTCGCGATCGTGCAGCCCGACGTCGCCTACTTCGGTGAAAAAGACGCGCAGCAGGTGCGCATCATCCGCCGGATGGCGCTCGACCTGCACGAGGAGGTGCGCATCGTCTCCTGTCCGATCATGCGCGAAGCGGACGGGCTCGCCATGTCCTCGCGCAACATCTATCTGTCCGCTGAGGAGAGACGCGCCGCCCCGGTGTTGTACCGCGCCCTCCGGGCGGCGGCGGAGCGGGCCCGCTCCGGCGAGACCGACGCGGCGCGGCTCGCATCCCTGGTGCGCGAGACGATCGCGCGCGAGCCGCTCGCCCGCATCGACTACGTCGAGGCCGTGGACGGCGAGACTCTGGAGCCCGTGACCACCACGCGCCTCGGGCTCCTCCTCGCGGTGGCCGTCTGGTTCGGCCGCGCCCGCCTGATCGACAACATCATTCTCTAGGAGACGTCCGACAAAGCCTGGAGATCCTGCTGCAGGTGGCGGAAGACCGCGCGGGCGCGCCCCTCGGTTGCCTGGAGACCGGCGGTGGTGTCGATGGCGTAGTGGGCGACCTTCAGCTTCTCCTTCGTGTCCATCTGGGCGCCAATCCGGGCCCGGGCCTCGTCGTTGGGGAGGCCGTCGCGCTTCATGATGCGGTCCAACTGGACCTCCGGAGCACAGTGCACCACCACGACGCGATGGTAATCCCGGTAGAAACCGGTTTCGATGAGCAGCGCGGCGTTGGAGACGGCGATACGTCCCTGGCCGGTGTCGGCGAGGAGTTGGACCAGGGTTGCCTCTTCCTTGCGGATGAGCGGATGGAGGATCGATTCGAGGACCGAGCGCCTCTCGGTGTCGGCGAAGATGATGCGCGCCAGGCGGGAGCGGTTGATCGATCCGTCCTGGTTCAGGATCGCCCCGCCGAACGCCTCGACCACCCGATCGTAGGCAGGGGCGCCCTTCTCGACCTGGCGGTGGGCGATCTCGTCGGCGTCGAGAATCGTCGCCCCGAGCGAGGCGAAGATCCGTCCCACGGTGGTCTTGCCGGCGGCGATGCCCCCGGTCAAACCGACGCGCAGAACGAACGGCTTGCCGCGGCGGGCGGCGGGAACCGGGCGGGCGGCGCCGAACGCGGGGGACCCGGCCTGGGCCGGGTCGGGACCCTGGGTCATCGCGCGGCCGCCTGGCGCCGCGCGCGCGCCGCGCGCAGCGTGTTGCGCAGCAGGCAGGCGATGGTCAGGGGCCCGATGCCGCCCGGCACCGGGGTCAGATGGGCGGCGCGCTCCGCCGCCTCACGCGGGTGCACGTCCCCTACGAGAGTGTAGCCGCGCTCCCGCACCTGGCGCACGCGCGGGGAATCCTCCCCGAACAACGAGGCCGCTGCCCGGGCGTCGCCCAGGCGGTTGACCCCGACGTCGATCACCGTCGCCCCTTCCCGGATGTGTTCCGCCCGGAGGAAAGCGGGCCGGCCGATGGCGGCGACCAGTAGATCGGCCTGGCGCGTGATGACCGGAAGCTCCCGTGTCTTCGAGTGGCACACGGTGACGGTCGCGTCGCGCTGCAGGAGCAGGACCCCCAGGGGCCGCCCGACAATCTCGCTGCGGCCGACGATCACGGCGTGCTGGCCGGCGATCGGCAGCCGGTAGCGTTCCAGGAGCTCGATGATGCCGGCCGGGGTGCACGGGACCGGCGCCTCGAGCCGCATCAACAGACGGCCGGCGTTGAGCGGGTGCAGCCCGTCGACGTCCTTGGCGGGATCGAGGGCGAGGATCACCGCCATGCGGTCCAGCCCCCGTGGCAACGGCAGCTGCACGAGGATCCCGTCCACGTCGGGGTCCTCGTTGAGACGCCGCAGGCGGGCCATGAGCTGGTCCTGCGTGGCGGTCGGCGGAAGACGGACTTCCACCGAGCGCATGCCGACCTCGGCACAGGCGATGATCTTGTTCCTGACGTACACCTGGGAGGCCGGATCATCTCCGACCAGCACCGCGGCCAGGCTCGGGGCCACGCCGGCGCTCCGCTTCAGCGCCGCGACGTCGTGCGCGATCTCGCTCCGGATCGCCTGCGACACCGCCTTCCCGTCGAGCAGCTGGGCCGTCAAGCGGCTCACCCCTTCGAGACCTGCTTGTGGAAGGTGAACGACACCGTGTGGGTCTCGGCGCCGATCTGCAGGAAGGAGAAGATCATCTGGATCTCCCTCCATTTTCCCTGCAGGGCGCCGAACAGCAGGAGCCGCTCCATCTTCATCCCCTTCGGGATCGTCGTGCTGCTGTCGTAGATCAGGGGAGCCACGCGGTTGATCATGGCCTGCGGGTCGTCGGCGCCCGCCTCCGCCGCGACCCGGTACAAGTCGGTCAGATCAATGCCGAACTCCTGGGTCTTCCCGTCGGTGTAAACGACCACGTTGCCGGCCTGGAACACCACGTCTGCGGCCGAACCGTTGTCGAAGCCGACGCGGATCGCGTGATAGATCTCGGGTCGTCCCGGCGGAACGGCGAACGGGTCCTGCGCGGCCGGCGCGATCGTCCGCACGAAGGCGGCCCGCGCCGCGGGCTCGAGGAATTCCACGGAGATCGTCACCCCTTTCAGGTTGAAGCTGCTCGTGGTCACGCCGGCATCCTGCCGGTCCTTCTTTGAGAAGGGTCCGGCCAGGATGCGATAGGGAGCCTCGACCCGCGGCGCCCCCCGGGCAAGGGGTGGCGGCGCGACGACGAAGGTCCCCGCAAGGACGACCAGGAGAAGGAGACACTGAGGCGGATGAGAGCCGCGGTGCATGATCGTTACGTTAGCACAAGGAACGACGCCGAGCGTTCTGGTCTCCGGGACCGCACCCGCCGACCGCTCCGGCCGCGGCGCACAAAAAAAGCAGCCACAGGCTGCCTCGTCGTCGCGCGCGCGGCTGAGCCCCTCGGGCCGGGCCCGTCAGTGATTGGTCTCGATGATCTTCGGCGATGCCTTGATGATGAAGACTTCTTCGCTGCCGTCGGGATTGACCTTGACCACCCGGTGAAGAACCATCCTCTTGTTGTCCTTCACCGCGACGATGCTGTTGACGAAGATATCCTCCGCGAGCGGCTCGTCCTTCGCTGCAGGTGAGATCCGGGGCTTCAGGGGCTTGACGTTCCATCCGTGCAGCTTCATCGACATCCCTCACTCGGCGGCGCAGGCCGCGTCAGGCAGCGGAAACACTGTTTATATACTGGATCACCCCGGCCCAGTCAAGCACGCGATCTGTAAAGAAATCCTTACAGTTCTGTCGCTTGGAAAATGTCAAGCGGCCCGCGGGAGGGTCCGTGTTCCGGGACGACGGGGCACGGCTTTGTTGGTATACTTCGGGCTCGTCGTGCGGGAGGCCGTTCATGAAAAACGCGGTCATCGTCAGCGCCTGCAGGACACCCGTTGGCAGGTTTCTGGGTACCCTCAAGACATTCCAGGCGACCGAGCTCGGAGCCCTGGTGGTTCGCGAAGCGACGCGCAGAGCGGATCTTCGCCCGGACGAGATCGACGAGGTGATCATGGGGAACGTCCTGTCGGCGGGTCTGGGACAGAACCCCGCGCGCCAGGCCGCCCTCAAGGGAGGGCTGCCGGTCACCGTGCCCGCCCTGACGGTGAATAAGGTCTGCGGGTCGGGGCTGAAGGCCGTCGCCCTTGCGGCCCAGGCGGTCAGGGCGGGCGACCACGAAGTGGTGATCGCCGGCGGGATGGAATCGATGAGCAATGCGCCCTACCTGGCGAGCGGCGCGCGCGAGGGGCTGCGGCTTGGCGATGCCGAGCTGGTCGACTCCATGATCCGCGACGGTCTGTGGGACGTGTACGAAAACTTCCACATGGGATGCTGCGGTGAAGTGGTGGCCGAGAAGTACGAGATCACCCGGCAGGCGCAGGACGAGTACGCTCTGGGAAGCCACCGCAAGGCACTGGCCGCGATCGACGCCGGCAAGTTCCGATCCGAGATCCTCCCGGTTCCGGTGCCGCAGAAGAAGGGACCGCCGGCGAGCCTCGATAGGGACGAGGGCCCGCGCCGGGACAGCTCCATCGAGGCGCTCTCGCGCCTCAAGCCCGCCTTCAAGGAAGGAGGGTCGGTCACCGCGGGGAACGCCCCGGGTGTGAACGATGGAGCCTCGGCTCTGGCGGTGATGTCGGACGAGCGTGCGGCGAAGACCGGCCGCCGGCCGCTGGCGGAGATCGTGGCCTACGCCAGCAGCGGCATCGAGCCGAAGATGGTGATGATGGCCCCCGTCGAGGCGGTCAAGAGGACGCTCCAGAGGGCCGGCTGGAGCGTCGACGACGTGGACCTCTTCGAGGTGAACGAAGCATTCTCCGTACAGGCGGTCGCCTTGCTGCAGGAGCTGCGGCTCCGGCCGGAGCGGGTCAACGTGAACGGCGGCGCCGTCGCACTCGGACATCCGATCGGCTGCAGCGGCGCCCGCGTCCTCACCACGCTGCTTTACGCCATGGCGGACCGCCGTGCGAAGCGCGGGATCGCCGCTCTCTGCCTCGGGGGCGGGAATGCGGTCGCGATGGCGGTGCGGGTCATCTAAGAGTGCCTCCGGCGGTCCTCCGGGACCGCGCGCCGGCCTCGGCGCAGTCTCCACCGTGGACTCGAGCGGGACGGCTGAGGGGCCGATGCCGAGCGACACGCTGCGCGCGATCGGGATCGTTGGGGCGGGCCAGATGGGGCGCGGAATCGCCCAGGTCGCCGCCATGTCCGGCTTCGCGGTGGTCCTGCACGACGCGCAGAAGAGCGCGGTGGACGCCGCCCTCCAGTTCATCGC
>DAISWT010000191.1:0-4833 GCA_036826235.1 Acidobacteriota bacterium
GGATCATCGCGGGGGGGCAGGGGACCGCGGCGGAGAAGATGGCGGTGCTGCAGGAATGCGGCGTGCGCGTCCTGCAGAGTCCCGCCGAGATCGGCGAGGCCGTCGAGGCCGCGCTCAAGGAGGGGGCCCGTCCCGGCAGGCCCGGGGGAAACGGATGATCGAGAGAACGCTGTCGATCGTGAAACCGGACGGCGTCGCCCGGAACGTGATCGGCGAGGTCGTGCGCCGCTTCGAGGCCGCGGGGCTGAAGGTCGTCGCCCTGAAGATGATCCGGCTCGACCGCGCGAAGGCGGAAGGGTTCTACCACGTGCATCGCGAGCGCCCGTTCTTCCCTTCGCTCGTGGCGTTCATGTGCTCCGGCCCGATCGTGCCGATGGTGCTCGAGGGCGAGGACGCCATCGCCAAGGTCCGCAGGATCATGGGCGCCACCGATCCGACCAAGGCCGAAACGGGCACGATCCGCAAAGACCTCGCCTCGTCGATCGAGAAGAACATCGTGCACGGTTCGGACGGGCCGGCGACCGCCGGCTTCGAGATTGGATTCTTTTTCGACCCCCTCGATATCCCTCCCCGCTAAATGAAAGACATCCTCCGCCTTCTCCGCTACGTCCGGCCCTATGTCGGGCGCCTGGCCGCCGCGGCCGTGTCGTCGGCTCTGATCTCCCTCGTGTATCTGGGCCTTCTCGCTCTGATCCAGCCGATCCTGGAGCTGTTCTTCCCCGGGGCATCGACACTGGCGGGCGCGGGGGCCGGTAAGCTGCGGCCGTTCGAACATCTCACGAAGCTCCTCGGCTTCGGCGGGACCGCGCTGCCCGGCCTGCCGTTCGCGCGCTGGCTGAGCGAGGGGGCGACCGGCCGGATCGTCCTGGGCGCCGTCCTCGTCGCCGTGCTGTTCGTCTTCAAAGGGATCTTCACCTACCTCGGCTCGTACCTGACGCGCTGGGCCGGTCTGCAGGCGGTGCGCGATCTCAGGGCCGATCTCTACGCGCGCATTCAGAGGCAGTCGCTCGCCTTCTTTTCCGACCACCCGACGGGCAGCTTGATCTCCCGCGTGGTCAGCGACATCGGGCGCCTGCAGCGACTGGCGTCCGACAACCTGGCGGACGTGTTCCGGCTGGGGGCGATCGTCATCGGGCAGGCGGCCTGGCTGTTCTACCTGAACGTGCGGCTTGCCTCCTTCTGCCTGATCCTGCTCCCTCTGGTGGTCTACCCGGTCGTTCGCCTGGGCACGCGGCTGAAGGCGACCAGCCGCCGCAGCCAGGAGAGGATGGGCGAGGCGGTCGACGTGATGAAGGAGGGGATCACCGGGACCCGCGTCGTGCAGGGATTCGGAATGGAGGACTTCGAGGTCCGGCGATTCCGCAAGGCGCTCGATCGGATCCAGAGCGCCGAGATGCGGGCGGCGCGTCTTGTGTCCCTGACGTCGCCGGTGCTGGAGCTGGTCGGCGCGATCGGAGTCGCCATCTTGCTGGTCCACGCGTTGCTGCGCATTCACGCGGGCAAGCTGAGCGCCCCCGAGGTCTGGACCTTCATCGCGGCGCTGTTCATGATCTACGCCTCGATCAAGAACCTGGTGAAGATCAACAACGACGTGCAGCAGTCGATGGCGGCGGCCCAGCGCGTGTTCCAGCTCATGGATCTGCCGAACCGCATCCAGGAGAGACCGGGCGCCGCGGAGCTGCCGCCGTTCCGGGATCGGATCGAATTCCGGGACGTGCATTTCGCCTACGGCAAAGCGCCGGTCCTGCGCGGTATCGACCTCGTGGTCCCCGCGGGCACCGTCGTGGCCCTGGTCGGCTCGAGCGGCGCGGGCAAATCGACCCTGGTGAACCTGCTGCCGCGCTTCTACGACATTTCGGCGGGGGCGGTGCTCATCGACGGGCGCGACGTGCGCGACGCGACCCTGGGATCTCTCCGCAGACAGATCGGCCTCGTCACGCAGGAAGTCATCCTGTTCGACGACACCGTCCGCAACAACATCGCCTACGGCCGGTCCGACGTGCCGATGGAGACGGTCGCCGCGGCGGCGCGCGCGGCGCACGCCGAGGGGTTCATCGAGGCGCTGCCGCGCGGCTACGACACGACGCTCGGGGAGGCCGGCCACCGTCTGTCCCTGGGCCAGCGGCAGAGGATCTCGATCGCCCGCGCCATCGTGAAGGACTCGCCGATCCTCATCCTGGACGAGGCGACCTCGTCACTCGACGTGGAGTCGGAGGCCGAGGTCCAGCGTGCGCTTCAGAACCTGATGACGGGCCGCACCGTGTTCGTCATCGCCCACCGCCTGTCGACCGTGCGCCGCGCCGACGTCATCCTGGTCCTCGACGCGGGGCGGCTCGTCGAACGGGGCACGCACCCGGAGCTGCTGGCGCGCAAGGGCCTGTACGCTCGGCTGCACGCGCTGCAGTTCCGCGACGACCGGCCTGCCGCGGAGGCCTCGGTCCTGTAGTCGGTCCAGTGTTCGGGAGCGACGAGAGCATGTCCCTGGCGGTCCGGCTGTTCCGAAGCGACAGAGGCTGCCTCCTGCTGCTCGTCCTTCTCGGCCTCACGCTCTTCGCCACGGGGCTGGGCGCGCACGATCTGTGGGCCCCCGACGAGCCGGACATCGGCGAGGTCGTGCGTGAGATCCACCTGAGCGGGTCCTGGGCGGTGCTGCGCGACAACGGGCAGATCTACTTCGAGAAGCCGCCTCTCTACCTCTGGCTGGGGGCGCTCGTGTCGCTCCCGGCGGGGAAACCGACGGAGTTCGCGCTGCGCCTGCCGTCGAGTCTGGCGGCGCTCCTCGGGCTGCTGGCCGTCTTCTATCTGGGCCGGGGCCTGTTCGGCCGCCGGGCGGGAGCGCTCGCGGCGGTCGTCCTGGCGACCACCTACGGCTACTTCATGGAGGCACGCTGGGCCCACCCCGACATGCTGTGGACGTTCTGGCTTCTTCTCGCGTGTCTGTCGTTCCATCTCGCGTACCGTGCCGGTGGGGCGCCGCGCTGGATGGTCGTCTTCTATCTTTCAATCGGCCTGGCGAACCTGACCAAAGGGCCGCATGGTCTGTTGATCCCGCTGCTCGCCGTGCTGGTGTTCCTGGCCGCGTCGCGCGACCTCGTGTTCGTGAGGCGTATGGGGCTGGCCTGGGGTCTGCCGCTGGCTCTCCTGCCGGTCGCGCTGTGGGTCGCCGCCTACCGCGGCACGGGCGAGCCGTTCCCCCTGGAGGCGCTCGTGCTGCGCCTGGCGCACCGTTTTATACGCGGCGAGCACCACGCGCAGCCTTTCTACCACGTCCTGGTCAGCCTGCCGGTCGAGTTCTTCCCGTGGGTGGTCCTGCTGCCTCACGCGCTCTGGCACACCTTCCCGCGATCCGGGGCGCGCCCCGATCGGGAGAACGCCTACGTGTACTCGTGGGTTCTCGTCATCTTCACCGTGTTCGCGGCTTCTGTCGAGAAACGCGGCGTCTACCTCCTGCCCCTGCTGCCGCTCCTCGCACTGCTGGTCGCGCGGACATGGGATCTGGCGTTGATGGGCTGGGATCCCTCACCGACGGACCGCCCGATCCTCTGGGCGCTCGGGATCGCCCTGGCGGTCACGGCGGGAGGCGCCGCGGTCGCGCTGCCGAAGCTCCGGCGCGCGGCGCCCGACCTGCTGCGTCCGGGGGTCCTGCTGACGGCGGTAGCGGCGATCGGCGTGATCGCGGCGCTGGAGGTCTACCGGCGCTTCGGTGGAGGCGCCGCCCTGGGAGCGTTCAGCACCGGTCTGGCCGCCGCCTACCTGGTCATCGCCGTGAACGTGTTGCCGGCGCTCGATCACTACAAGTCGGCGCGCGCCTTCTGTCATCGGATCGTATCGATCATCGACGACGCGCCGCTGGCGATGTATCCGGATTACCATCCCGCCTACGTCTATTACACCGGGCGCTTCATTCCGGTGCTGCGGGATCGGGAGGCGCTCCGTCGCTTCCTGTCCGCGGGGCGGGCCTACTGTCTGATTGAAGACGATGTGTACGCGGCGGAGCGGCATGACTTCGAACCGGGCGTTTCGGTTCTCGACCGCCAGCAGATCGGGCACCGCGAGATGCTTCTGATCGGGGCAGGCGGCGGGCCGGATCCAGAGCCCACAAAGGAGTGAGGCGAAACATGAGAATGTCATGCGGCACGCTGCGCCGTGGCCTGGCGGCCATGGTGGCGCTTCTGTCGCCGCCGCTCAGCGGTGTCTCGTGGTCGCAGCCGGCCCCCGCGGCGCACACGGAGGAACGGCATCTCCGGCCGGACACGCCACTGGAATGGAGCCAGATCGGGCGTGACGCGCGCTACGTCTTCGGCCGTCCCGCCCACCTCGACCGCCCGGGCTGGATCAAGCTGGGAGCGGTGGTCGGGACAGGTGCCGCGCTCTACCTGGTGCGCAAGGACATCCGGGAGGCGGTCCAGCGGAACCGCACAGAGTCAGCCGACCGGTTCCTCGACGACGCCCGCAACATGGGGAAGCTCGGAACGCCACTCGCCGCGTCCCTGGGCTTCTATCTCGCCGGGCTGGTGCGCGGCTCGGACTATGACACCGAGACCGCAACGCTTATCTTGGAAAACCTGGCGTTCGCCGGCGCGATTACCGGGACTACGCAGAAGGTGATCGCCACCGATCGACCCGAAACCGGCGACCGGATCCGATTCTTCAGCTCGAACGGCCACAGCGTCTCCGGGGACGTGACGATCGCCACCTCGGTGCTCGCGCCGATCATCGACCGGCACCTCCTGATCGAGGGCGACGACGGCCGCGGCGTCCGTTTCTGGAAGCACTTCGGGACGTGGGCCCTCTACGGCACGGCGGGGCTGACGGCGCTGCAGAGGATGGACC
>DAISWT010000191.1:5079-5858 GCA_036826235.1 Acidobacteriota bacterium
CGACCACCCGAGCAGCCGCCTGCGGATCCTGCAGCACCTCGATCACCTGAAGGTGCGCGGCATCGCCGCCGAGGTGTTCGTGGCCAAGGGTACGCGGGCGGTCGATCTGGCCGATCTGGCGCGCCGCGCCCGGCGCTCCGACGCAATCCTGGTCCAGAAAAAGCTGTTCTCCCGCTGGAAGCTTCCGCTCCTTCTCGGTTCGGCGCCGCTGCTGTTCGATCTGGACGATGCGGTGTTCGCCGTGAGCCCCGATGAGCGCGAGCGCTTCGGTGAGGAGCGCGCCGAGGCGCGCGCCCGATCGCGACGCAGGCGGCTGAGCGCCGTCCTGAAGCGGAGCCGCAGAGTGATCGCCGGGAATCCCTTCCTGGCGGACTACGCCTCGCGCTATGCGCGCGACGTCGCGGTCCTGCCGACGGGCGTCGACCTGCGTCCCTTCCCCGAGGACGCGATCGGGCGGGCGCGCCAGGCGCGCCGCGGTTCGGCGGCGCCGCGCATCGGGTGGGTCGGGAGCCGGCCCAGCTTGAGGTATCTCGGATCGTTGGCGGAGCCGCTGCGTCGCCTGTGCGAGCGCAGACCTCAATTGAGATTCGTGCAAGTGTGCAACGCGTTCGTCGAGTGGCCCGGTATCCCGACGGAGACGATCGTCTGGAGTCCCGAAAGCGAGACGGCGGCCCTCCTCGGTCTCGACATCGGCGTCATGCCTCTCGACGACAGCCCGTTCTCGCAGGGGAAGTGCGGGCTGAAGATCCTCATGTACCAGGCCGCGGGGCTGCCGGTCG
>DAISWT010000192.1:0-5854 GCA_036826235.1 Acidobacteriota bacterium
CCCGCCGAGGCGACCACCACGACCCCGGAACGGACCGCGTTGGCGCTGGCCGCGCTCAGGTCGTCCTCGATCTGCCCGTAGGAGGCGCCCAGGGACATGTTGACCACGTCGACCGCGTCCGAGATGTCGCCATCGCCGTTCGGGTCGAGGGCGAAGTCCATCCCCTCCAGGAGAGCGACGCCGCTGCAGGCCGTCGCGATGGCGCTGCACACCTTTACGGCGTAGAGTCTGGCGCCCGGCGCGACTCCCTTGTGGGAACCGCCGTCGTTCCCGGCGATGATGTCGGCGACGTGTGTCCCGTGGTCACCGGCGCAGGGAGGGGCGATGGCGGCCGGCCCGCAGCCGATCGGGTCGGGATCGGGAGCCAGCGCGCCCCTCGGCCAGGTCTCCCCGACGAAATCGAACCCGCCGATCACCTTGGCGGTCGGGAACAGCCCGTCCGTCGTGGTCGTGCGTGAATCGGAGGTGCTGGTCCCGTAGGCCGCCGTATAGGCCGCCGCCGTCCCGGCTCCGCCGAAGAACGCGTGCGTGTAATCGATCCCCGAATCGAGGACGGCGACCCGGATGCCCGTGCCGTCGAAGCCCGCGGCCTGCACCGCCGACGCCCCGATATACGGCACCGTCTCGCTGAGATCGAGCTGATAGTTGATGAGAGGGCGAATCGTCCGCACGCCCGGCAGGGCCGCGATGTCCTGGATCCTGGCGGCGTCGATCGAGACCATGACGGCGTTGAGCGCCTTGCTCACGCGTCCCAGCTCACGGCCTCCCAGCCCGCGGACCTGACCCATCAGGTCGTCCTGCTTCTGGGCCAGCTGGCGGAGATATGCCTTCTGCTGTCCGGCGTTGAGCGCGCCGCCGGTCTGCTTGAAATTGCGGCCATGAACCACGGTCAGCGGTGCATCGACCAGCCCGACGACGATCTCCACGGTGCCCTTGGACGAGACCAGGCGCGGATCCACGGCCGCCGCCTGCACGCGCCCCTGGACGGCCAGGGCCGACGCGTCGGCGAGCCGGGCTGCACCGGACGACGCGCCCGCCTGCGGTCTCTCGACTGCCATCGTAGCGACCAGAAATAACAGCGCGGACCCTACACGTACGATCCTTTTCATCGGACCCCCCTTTGAACGTGATTTGGGCCAGATAGAGGCGCCTCCGGGCACAGCCCAGCCGAGGCGGTATCTCAAAATTGTGCTCGAACGTCCTAAGATTCCGCGAAATTCAAACTTCGTCAAGGGGAAATCCGCGCATTCCTCGATTTTCTCTCTTTCGGCATCCCGCTGCGACCCGGGGCGGCAGAATGCCCGCATGTCGTCCAACCGGTTGGACCGACGTGCGATCCACTGGCAGTCGAAGCTCAAGCGCGCGGCAAGGGAGTGCTAGGATGCGCGCATGCCGCCGCGCCCTCGGACCCGCCACCGCGCATGACCGATCGTCCCCTTCTCTACGCCGCCGCGTTCGTGCGCGCCCTGGCGACCGGGATGATCGGGGTCCTGATGGGCGTCTACCTGGCCCGCCTGGAATTCACTCCGGCGGGCATCGGCTCGATCATCGGCGCCGGTCTTCTCGGGTGCACCGCGGCGGCCCTCCTGGTCACCTGCTTCGCGGACCGGGCCGGCCGCCGGCGTTCCCTCATCGGTCTGTCTCTCCTGTCGGCGGCCGGCGGCCTGGCGTTCGGGCTGACGTCGCACCCGGCCGCCGCGGGTGCCGCGGCCTTCATCGGCATGGTCAACGGCATGGGGCGGGACCGCGGCGCGTCCCTCATCCTCGACCAGGCGATCCTGCCCGCAACCGTGGACGGCGCGCACCGCACGCGGGCGTTCGCCTGGTACAACGTCCTGCAGGACATCGGGCACGCTCTCGGCGGGCTTCTGGCCGGGACACCGGCGCTTCTGCGCCGGATGGGCGCGGGCGAGGTCGCGTCGTTCCGCCTCAGCGTCGGGCTCTACGCGCTCCTGCAGCTCGCCTGCGCCGTCCTCTATCTGGCCCTGTCGCGCCGCGTGGAGCCGGAGGACGGCGCGCCGCGGGCGCGTGCCTCGCCCGAGACGCGGCGCGTCCTGTGGCGCATCTCCTCGCTGTTCGCCCTCGACAGCCTGGCCGGAGGGTTCCTCACCACGGCGCTCCTGAGCTTCTTCTTCTACGAGCGCTTCGGCGTGAGCGAGGGCATCCTGGGGCCGCTGTTCTTCGGGGCGCGGGTGCTGAACGCGCTGTCCCATCTGGTGGCGGCGTGGCTGTCGCGGCGGATCGGCCTGGTCAACACCATGGTGTTCACGCACGTCCCGTCCAGTCTGCTGCTCATCACCGTCGCCTACGCCCCCAGCTTCGCGGTCGCGGCGATCCTGTTTCTCCTGCGCGAGGGACTGGTCGAGATGGACGTGCCGACGCGGCAATCGTACGTCATGGCGGTGGTGCGTCCGGAGGAGCGCACGCTCGCCTCCGGCGTGACCCACCTGGTGCGCGTCGGCGCCTGGTCCGTGGCCCCGGCCTTTGCCGGCTGGTTCATGGGCGGGCTGTCGCTGATGACGCCGCTGGTGATCGGCTCCGTGATGAAGGTCGGCTACGACATTCTGCTGTACGCCGCCTTTCGCAGGGCCCGGCCCCCCGAAGAGGTTTGACAGGGTCGGCTTCCCGGAATCATAATTGAGACTGAGTTGCAACTAGAGGTGGCGGTTCCGTGCCCGCAGCCGAGCGTTTTGCGCTGTATCTGTCGAAGCACCGTCTCAAGATGACGCGCGAGAGGCGCGCCCTACTGGAGCACGTCCTGTCGGTGCGCGGGCACTTCGACGTGGACGATCTGCTGCAGCGGCTGCGCCGGACGGGACATCGCGTGTCGCGCGCCACCCTGTACCGCAACCTGCCGGTCCTGGTGGAGTCGAGGCTGATCCACAAGGTCGAGATGGCCCGCGGGCAGGCGCGCTACGAGCGCATGGTGGGGCGGCACCATCACGACCACATGGTCTGCCTCGGCTGCGGAACCATTCTCGAGTTCGAGAGTCCGGAGGTCGAGCGCATCCAGGAGGAGGTCTGCCGCCGGAAGAAGTTCGTGATGACCGGGCACACGCACCAGATCCGCGGCTATTGCGGGTCCTGCGCCGGTGATGGCAAGGCCCGCGGGAAAGAGCGCTGATGTTCGACGCCCTGGTGGTGACTCTGCGCGAGGGCGTCGAGGCCGCCCTGGTCGCCGGGATCATCCTGATCTATCTGCGCAAGACGGGGCGCGAGGCCCTGTGCCGCTGGGTCTACCTGGGCCTCGCGGCCGGCGTCGCCGCCAGCATCGCCTGCGCCGCCGCCTTCGCGGCGTTCGGTATCCAGGAAGAGGCGTACGAGGGTTGGCTGATGATCGGCGGGGCGCTCCTGGTCGTGACCCTGGTGGTCTGGATGCGGCGCGCCGCGAAGCGTCTGAAACACGCCATCGAAACGCGAGTCGAGGCGATCGCCTCGCGGGCGCCGGAGGGCGGCCGGAGCACCCGGGCGGCGGCCGCCGGCCTGTTCGGGCTCACCTTCATCCTGATCCTGCGCGAGGGCATCGAGACCGTCCTGTTCCTGGCGGCGGTCGATCTGACCACCGACGCGCTGCTGGCGTTCTTCGGCGGAATCGTCGGCATCGCTCTGGCGGTGCTGTTCGGTGTGTCCTTCGTGCGCGGCACGCTGAGGGTCGACCTGCCGCGCTTCTTCAACGTCACCGCCATCGTCCTGTTCCTTCTGGCGGCGCAGCTTCTCATCGGCGGGCTGCACGAGCTCGGCGAGCGCGGCACCATCCGTCTCGGCGCGCGGGAGATGACCCTGATCGGGCCAATCGTGCGCAACAACATCATTCTTCTGGTGTCCCTCCTCGCGCTGCCGCTGATCGTGCTGCTGGTGCCGGGGCGCGCCGAGAAGCGGCGGGCCGCCGAGGCCCGGGGTCTCAGCGGGCCGGAGGGGCGGCTCGCCCTGGCCGGTCTGCGGCGCGAGCGTGTGTGGAAGCGGACGTTCGCGGCTGCCGGGATCGCGACGATCGCCTCGCTGACCGCGTCGTACGCCTTCTCGCGCCTGCCGCGCGGCATCGACCCGCCGGTGATGCTCGCGCCGGACGACCGGGGGCGGGTGAGCATGGCGAAAGCCGATCTCGCCGACGGCGGGCTGCACCGTTTCGGCGTCGAGGTGGACGGCGTCGTCGTGCGCTTCTTCGTCAAGAAATCCGGCGCGAGGCTCGTGCCGGTCTTCGACGCCTGCCAGGTGTGCGGCGGGCGCGGCTACGCCGACCTGAAGGGGCGGCTCGTCTGCCTGGCCTGCGCCGCCGACATCAATCCCGCCACGCTGGGCGCCCGGGGCGGGTGCAACCCGATCCCGCTGCCGTTCGTGGACGAGGGCCCGGCGCTCGCCGTCGCCGTGCGCGATCTGAAAGCCGGGGCGGCGGCGTTCCGCGCGACGCGGGCGTCGGCTCCGAAGCCGCCCGCCGGCTGAGGTCACCGTCCCGTGTTCCTCCGTCTGATCCGCCGCTCGTTCCTGCGCCGCAAGCGCCGCAAGGCGGTCCTCCTGGCCGCGGTGGCGCTGGGGACCTCGGCCGCCGCGGCCCTCGCCGACATCGCCCTCGATATTGGCGACAAGGTGAGGCGCGAGCTGGGCTCGTTTGGCGCGAACCTCGTCGTCCTGCCGGCCGGCGGCGGCGCGCCGGTCGTGGTCGGCGGGGAGGACGTTTCGGAGCTGCGGCTCCCGTCGTACCTGGACGCCGCCGGACTGCAGGGAGTCAGGGAGAACTTCTGGAAGAACAACATCCTCGGCTTCGCCCCGATCCTGGACGTCCCGGTGCGCCTGGCGAGGGGCGGCCCCGCCGCCGGTGGCGGACGCGCGGTGCTGTTGCGCGGTGCCTGGATCGAACGGGACGTCCCGGGGGCCGACCCGCCGCTCACGACCGGGCTGCGCAGCCTGAACCCTTACTGGAGCATCGCAGGGGAGTGGCCCGCCGAAGGCCGCGGCGACGTCCCGGTCGGGACCGGCCCGGCGCGGCGCACCGCCGGGACCGCGGCCCCGGAGGGTCCGACCGGGGCGCCCGCTTCGCCCGGGGGACCGTTCGAGGCGATGGCGGGCGGCGGCCTGGCCGCCTTGCTCGGTCTCCATCCGGGCGACCGGCTGGAGGTCCAGGTCGCCGGGCGCCCCGCCGTCCTCCGGATCACGGGTATCCTGACGGGCGGCGGTGATGAGGACGGCGCGATCCTGGCGCCTATCGAGACGGTCTGGCGCCTGTCGGGCCTCGGCGGACGCGTGTCCCGCATCTTCGTCCGGGCGCTGACCACTCCGGAGTCGGCGGTCTACGAGAGGCTGGGCGCGAGCCCCAGGGTTCTGCCCCCGGCGGAGTTCGAGCGCTGGACCTGCACGCCGTTCCCCTCGTCGATCGCCTTCGAGCTCGAGCGCGCGGTGCCCGGCTCGGAGGCGCGCGTCATCCGCCGGGTCGCGGACTCGGAGGGCGCCATCCTGCGGCGCATCTCCGGGCTGATGGCGGCGATCGCGATCCTGGCGGCCTTCGGATCGGCGCTGGCGGTCACCAGCGCCGTGTCCACCAGCGTCCTGGAGCGCCGCTCCGAGATCGGCCTGCTGAAGGCGATGGGCGCGGGCAACCCTCGCGTGGTCGGGCTGTTCCTGGCCGAGGCGGCGCTCTACGGCGTCGCGGGCGGGCTCGTCGGGGCCGGCGCGGGAGCGCTCATGGCGCGCTTCATCTCGGCCTCGATCTTCGGAACGCCCGTGGCCATCCGGCCGCCGGCCGTCCCCCTGGCGATCGCCGTCGCGCTCCTGATCACCGTCGCCGGCTTCGCCGTGCCCGCGCGCCGTATCTTGAAGCTCAGGCCGTCGGAGGGGCTGCGTGGGCTCTGAGACGGTGGGC
>DAISWT010000193.1:0-5819 GCA_036826235.1 Acidobacteriota bacterium
TCACGCCCGCGGGCGACGCCATCCGGTTCGGTCTGCGCGCCATCAAGAACGTCGTACGGGTCACTCTGGATTTCGTGCGCAACCGGGTGAACGACCGGATTCACGACGAGATCCTGAGGATCACGGCGGCGTCGGCCCCGCGGTCGCCGCTCCCGGACGGCGGCGCGATGGCGTCGGAGGGACTGAATGACGCGAAGTGAGAGGCGTGCGGTCATCCGCGGGACCGGCTCGGCCCTGCCGTCCCGCGTGCTCACCAACGCCGATCTGGAAAAGATGGTCGACACCTCGGATGACTGGATTACCTCGCGTACCGGGATTCGGGAGCGGCGCATCGCGCGCGAGGACGAGTACATGTCGCAGTTCGCCACCCGGGCGGCGCAGGAGGCGCTGGCCTCGGCCCAGCTGTCGGCCTCGGACATCGACCTGATTGTCTGCGCCACGGTCACACCCGACATGCCGATTCCGGCGACCGCCTGCATCGTCCAGGACAACCTGGGCGCCGCGGGAGCGGCGGCCTTCGATCTCGCGGCCGGCTGCTCCGGGTTCATCTACGCGCTGGCTGTGGCGGAGCGCTTCGTGTCCTCGGGGGATTACCGCGCCGTCCTGGTGGTGGGCGCCGAGCTGCTGTCCAAGTACACCGATTGGCGCGATCGGACAACCTGCGTGCTGTTCGGCGACGGCGCCGGCGCGGTGGTCCTGACACCTGGGGAGGCGCCGTATGGCGTGCTGGCGTCGTCGATGCACGCCGACGGCAAGATGGCGGACTTCATTTATGTCCCCGCGGGCGGCACGCGCGAGCCGGCTTCCGAGAGCACCGTCGCAGGCCGGCGGCACTTCATCCGCATGCGGGGAAACGAGACGTTCAAGATGGCGGTGCGCTCGATGGAGGAGACCTCCCGCGCCGTGCTGCAGAAGGCCGGGCTGAAGACCACGGACGTCAATCTGTTCATCCCGCACCAGGCGAACCGACGGATCATCGACGCCGTAGGCAGCCGGCTGGGGCTGCGCGAGGATCAGGTCTACATCAACATCGAGCGCGTCGGAAACACGTCCGCCGCGTCGATCCCCGTGGCCCTGGACGAGGCGGTGCGCAAGGGGCTGGTGCGTGTGGGCGACAACCTTCTGTTCGCGGCCTTCGGCACCGGGCTGACCTGGGGAGCCGCCGTCTGCAAGTGGGGCCCGTGAACGCAAGCCGTATCGCGCTCGTGTTCCCCGGCCAGGGCTCACAGGCGGTCGGGATGGGACGGTTGCTGTCCGACGCGGAACCCCAGGCGCGCTCGGTCTTCGAGCGGGCCGACCGGGCCCTCGGATTCGCCCTCAGCCGGACCTGCTTCGAAGGACCCGAGGAAACACTGAGACTGACGGCCGTCACCCAGCCGGCGATCCTCGCCACTAGCGTGGCCTGCCTTGAGGCGCTCGCGGCTCGCGCTCCCGCAGGCTGGCGCGGCCGGATCGCCTGCGCCGCGGGTCACTCCCTCGGCGAGTACTCGGCGCTGGTGGCCGCCGGCGCGCTCGACCTGGAAGACGCAGTCCGCATCGTCCGGCGACGCGGCGAGTACATGCAGGAGGCGGTGCCCGTCGGTGAGGGGGCCATGGCCGCGGTCCTCGGGATGCCGCTCGACGAGGTCCGGGCCCTCTGCCACGACGCCGCGGAAGGGGACGTCCTGGCGCCGGCGAACCTGAACGCCCAGGACCAGACCGTGGTCGCGGGGACGGCCCGCGCGGTGAACCGGCTGGTCGTTCTGGCCAAGCAACGCGGGGCGAGAAAGACCGTCCTCCTGCCGGTCAGCGCGCCGTTTCATTGTGACCTGATGGCGCCGGCGCGCGAGCGTCTGGCGCGCGATCTCAGCGGGCTCCGGCTGCACGACGCGCGCTTTCCGGTCATCGTGAACGTCACCGCGCGACCGGAGACCGGCGCAGAGGTCCTGCGCCGGTCGCTGCTCGACCAGGTCACCAGCCCCGTGCGCTGGGTCGAGAGCGTCCTCCGCATGAAGGAGCTGAGGGTGGACGCGCTCGTGGAGGTGGGCCCAGGGCGGGTGCTCTCGGGTCTGGCGAAGCGCATTGTTCCGGACATCCCGCTGTTCAACATCGAGGACCCGGCTTCGCTCCGGCGCGCCGGCGAGGCCATCGGGCCGCCGCCCGGGGTCGCGGCATGAGCCACGGCGAGTTGTCGGGGCGGGTGAGCTTCATCACCGGCGCCTCGCGGGGCATTGGACGTGCGATTGCGCTGGAGCTTTCCCGCAGGGGCTCGGACTTGGTTCTCGCGTCCCGGCGTCCGGAGGAGCTGCACGCGGTGGCGAGGGAGTGCGAAGCCGGTGGCCCGCGCGCGCGCGTGGTGGCCATCGACCTTACCGACGGCGCCTCGATCAGCGCCGGATGCGAGCAGGCCCTGAAGGAGTTCGGCCGAATCGACCACCTGGTGAACAACGCCGGTGTCACGGGGGACGGGCTTCTCCTGCGCATGAAGCGTGCGGACTGGGACCGCGTGTTGTTGGTCAACCTGACGGGGGCCTTCGAGGTGACCCGCGCCGTGCTGCCGGGCATGGTGCGGGGGCGATCCGGGCGAATCGTCAACATCAGCTCGGTCGTGGCGCTCATGGGGAACCCGGGACAGGCCAATTACTGCGCCGCCAAGGCGGGATTGATCGGCTTCACGAAGTCTCTGGCGCGCGAGGTCGCGACGCGATCGATCACCGTCAACGCCGTCGCACCGGGCTTCATCGACACGGACATGACACGCGCCCTCCCGGAGGAGGCGCGCGACCGGATGTCCAGCCTCATCCCCCTGGGCCGTCTCGGGACGCCGGAGGACGTCGCCGCCGGAGTCGCATTCCTTCTGGGGCCGGGCGGCGCCTACATCACGGGCGAGGTCCTGAACATCAGCGGCGGTCTTTACATGTAGGGGGGCGCGAACAATAATCAGACTGCCGCGGGGACGGGTGCCGCGTTCGGGACGAGCCTCGACAGGCCGTCCGAGAGGCGGGTTGGATCACGCATGGAGGACAGCAGAATGGCGCAGAGCATCGAAGAGAAGGTCAAGGGGATCATCGTTGAGCAGCTGGGCGTCGATCCGGAGGAGGTCACGATGGAGGCCTCCTTCGTCAACGACCTGGGGGCCGATTCTCTCGACACCGTCGAGCTGGTGATGGCCCTTGAGGAGGCGTTCAAGATCGAAATCAGCGACGAGGACGCCGAAAAGATCCACACGGTCGGCGACGCCATCAAGTACATCCAGACTCACGCCTGAGGCCGGAGTACCGGGGACGAAGCGACATGGACAGGCGCGTCGTCATCACCGGGGTGGGCATGGTTTCGCCCCTCGGGATTGGCAATCAAGAGAACTGGCAGGGTCTGCTCCAGGGACGAAGCGGTATCGGTCCGATCACGCGCTTCGACGCCGGCGATTACCCGTGCCGCATCGCGGGCGAGGTGAAGGGGTTCAATCCCGAGGACTGGGTATCGAAGAAAGACGTCAAGAAGATGGACCTGTTCATCCACTACGCGATGGCGGCGGCGGAGATCGCCATGCGCGACGCCGCCTTCCAGGTGAAGCCGTCCGAGGCCGATCGGGTCGGCGTGTACATCGGCTCGGGGATCGGCGGGCTCCCCTCGATCGAGCGCCAGCACGCGATCCTGCTGCGCGAGGGCCCGCGCCGGGTGTCTCCTTTCTTCATCATCGGACTCATCGTCAATATGGCCTCCGGGCAGGTGTCGATTCGCTACGGCGCCAAGGGGCCCAACCAGGCGGCCTGCACGGCGTGCGCCACCGGTACGCATGCCATCGGCGACGCCTTCGAGATCATCAAGCGCGGCGATGCCGACGTCATGATCGCCGGGGGCTGCGAGGGGGTCATCGCGCCGCTGTGCGTAGGCGGCTTCTGCGCCATGCGCGCCCTGTCAACGCGCAACGACGACCCCGAGCGGGCGTCGCGACCGTTCGACGCCGACCGCGACGGGTTCGTGATCAGCGAGGGCGCGGGGATCGTCATCCTCGAAGAGCTGGGTCACGCCGTCCGCCGGCACGCGAAAATTTACGCCGAAGTGGCTGGATACGGCGCGTCGAGCGACGCGTTCCACGTCTCCGCGCCGTCGGAGGACGGCGACGGACCGGTGCGGGTCATGCGGCGGGCCATCGCGGACGCGGGGATCGAGCCGTCCGACATCGACTACGTGAACGCGCACGGCACCTCGACCCCGCAGGGTGACGTCGTCGAGACGCGGGCGATCAAGGCGGTCTTCGGGGAGCGGGCGCGCACCGTGGCGGTGAGCAGCACCAAGTCGATGACCGGGCACCTCCTGGGCGGGTCCGGTGGCCTGGAAACGGCGATCGTGGCGCTCGCCGTGCGCCACGACATCGTGCCGCCGACCATCAACTACACGACCCCCGACCCGGAGTGCGATCTGGATTACGTCCCCAACGAGGCCCGCCGGACGACGGTGAACTACGCGCTCAACAACTCGTTCGGTTTCGGCGGGACAAACGCCGCTCTCCTCCTCAGGAAATGCAGGGAGTAGAACGGGCCCTGCCCCCTGCTCCTAGACCTCGTCGAAGATGGAGTCCTTCAAGCAGTTCAGCTTCTGCTCGTACGATTCGGGGTACACCAGCCAACAGGCCGCCGCGACACTGCTGATCAGAGCGTTGCCATCCTGAGGGGTGAAGCAGAACCCCACGACCTCCGTGCCCTTGTGCACCGTCAGGGTCGGCACGACCAGGACGCCCTGGTTCAGGATGCGGCCGTAATGCCCGTAGTCGCGGCCGAAGGAAAAGACGGAGTTCGCCGACTGCTTGTAGGTCAACGCCATCCGGTCGTCGCTCTTCAGCTGGTCGAGGATCGCCTCGACCGTGGTCGGCTTGCGCAGGCGGATGTTGAAGTGGATGGCGTGCATGTACTGGCTGTTGACCTTGAGGGCGGACGAGAAGAGATTCAACTCGTAGCCCAGGGTGTTGAACAGGTGCCACGCGTCCCGTGCATGGTGCGTCCCGAAGCGCTCGTCCTTGTGTCGGTTGACCTGGGGTGACGGGACGAAGGAGCCGTCCTGGCTGATGTCGTTGGCGCGCCGGATGCAGGTGAATCGTCCCTCCGCGAAGTTTCCGGGTCCTCCGTCCCGCAGGCCGATCAGGTCGATGAGCACCGCCAGGTTGTGCGTGTTGCACGAGACGACCTGGATGTACTGATCGACGCCGTGCTTGAGGACGCGGTCGTTGATCCCGCGCGCGTACATCTTCCCGAAGCCGAATTCCGACCCCTGCGCGATGAAGCCCAGAGTGTTGTGCGCGTGTTTTTCGTAGATCTCCTTCTTGTTCTGCAGGCCGACGTCCGAGGGAGTGCAGTCGATGATCACGGTCGCCTGCCGGAGGGCCTCGTGGTGCTCACAGGCGGGCTCGATCCCGATTTCGCGAAAGCCGCGCCGCGCCGACTCATCGCACGCCAGGCGCGCGCCGCGCCGCATCAGGTTGACAACCTTGGAGCGGTCGGTCAGCAGGGGGGTCCTTTTGTGGAAGGTGACCTCGTCAAATCCGAGCAGATCCTTTTTGTCGGCAAACAGACCGATCAGGGGTTCGCCGATCGTTCCGGTGCCGATAATGTGTACGACCTTCTTCGGGGCCATGGAGACCTCCGGTCCGACGCGGCAGGATGCATCGCCACCGCAGTCGAAACATACCATCCCCGGCGAGTCGGGTCAATGAAGGAAAATCCCCCGACCGTCCCCCGGAACCCACCATCCGCTGCCGGCGGTTTTCTTGACAGGTTGGGGGCCATCCCCTAGAATGGCCGCGATTTGCGGGTTTGTCGGAAGCGCTCCGGTCGCGCCGGCAC
>DAISWT010000194.1:0-5773 GCA_036826235.1 Acidobacteriota bacterium
GCGTTGCTACTCATCGGCGGCATTCTGTTTTCGGTTGCCCGCGCGCGCTGGGGCGTGGAAACGCTGGCGATCGGCGACGACTCGGGCTCGATGGTCTCGGCGATGATCGCGGAAGGCAACCAGTGGCTGATCGCACCGAGCGCGGCGGCGCCGGCGCCCCCCGCCGAGGCACCGACCCAGTCGGAATGACCGGACGCGCCGTCTTGCCGCGCCGTCCCGGCGCGGCCGGCCTCCTGCTGCTGGTCGCGACGGCGGCGGGTCCCGCCCTGCCGGCGCCGGCCGCCCGCTCCGCCGCGTCGCCTCCTGGGACGGGCGCCGGCGTCACCCCTCCGGTCTACGAGTTCGTCATCGAGAACGGCTGGCTCCCGATGCGCGACGGCGTGCGTCTCTCGGTGACCTACGTCAGACCGGTGGCGCGTGCGGCGGTGGAGACCTTCCCGGTGCTGTTCGACTTCTATCCGTACCGGAAGGACGAGTACCCCGACCAGTACCCGACCTACTTCGCCCGCCGCGGTTTCATCATGGCGACCGCCGACATCCGCGGCACCGGCTCGTCCGAGGGCCACGTCCCCGACCGCGAGTACTCCGAGCAGGAGCTCGACGACGCCGTCGAGACCATCGGTCTGCTGGCGCGGCTGCCCGGCTCGAACGGCCGGGTCGGCATGTGGGGCAAGTCGTGGGGCGGGTTCAACTCGATCCAGGTCGCTATGCGCCGGCCGCCCGCGCTCAAGGCGATCCTGGCGGTGATGGCGACCGACGACCTGTTCCACGACGACGTGCACCACATGGACGGCGCCTTCCACATCGACCAGTTCATGCCGGCGCAGGATCACGAGAACACGCTGCCGCAGACGCCCGGCTACCGTCTCGACGAGGCGTACTTCCGCGATCGCTTCGGGCACGACCCGTGGTTCCTGACCTACGCCAGGCACCAGCGCGACGGCGACTTCTGGCGCAGGAACTCGCTGCGCTGGCAGTACGACAGGATCCAGATCCCGTGCTACCTGATCGGCGGGCTCCTGGACGGCTACCGGGACAGCATCCCGCGCATGCTCGAGAACATGCAGGTGCCGATCCGCGCCGTCATCGGGCCGTACAAGCACGACTGGCCCGATACGGGCGTCCCCGGCCCGGACTACAGCTGGCAGCACGAGGCGGTGCGCTTCTGGGACTACTGGCTGAAGGACCGCGACACCGGTATCCTGGGCGACCCGCCGCTCGTCCTGTTCATGCGCGACGGGCACGGGCCCGACGCCGCGCTCAAGACCACCCCGGGCCGCTGGATCGGCGTCGACTGGCCGATCCGTGGCACGACCTGGCGCCGGCTGTACCCCGCTGGTGGGCGCGACCTGCGCGATCGCCCCGGCGAGGCGGCGGGCGAATCGCTGCGCTACGTCCCGGGCTTCGGCATTGCCACCGGTTTGTGGTGGGGCGAGCCGACGGGCGACATGCGTCCGGACGACGCCGGCGCCCTGGTCTACGACGGAGAGGTCCTGAAGGAGGCCTTCGAGATCGCCGGCTTGCCGCGCGTGCGACTGCGTGTCTCGGCGGACCGGCCGCTGGCCCACTGGGCGGCGCGTCTCGAGGACGTGCAGCCCGACGGCTCGGTGTCGCTGGTCGCCGGCATGCTGCTGAACGGATCGCAGAGAAACTCGCGGCTGAAGCCGGAGCTCATCGAGCCCGGCAGGACCTACGACCTCGAGTTCGATATGCACTTCACCACCTGGACGTACAAGCCGGGCCACCGCGTGCGTCTCGCCGTGTCGAACGCCCTCTTTCCGATGATCTGGCCGACGCCGTACCCGATGACGACGAAGCTCTTCCTGGGCGTCGAGGCCACCCGCATCGAGCTGCCGGTCGTCCCGGCCGCCGCCGCGCGGCGCGCGCCGGTCTTCCTGCCGCCGGAGCCGCAGGATCCGCGAACCGACGGCCGCTTTATCGAGAGCGTTCCCTGGCCGGAGGGCTTCTACGAGCAGACCCGGGACCTGTGGACCGGGAGGACCAGCGTGGAGTGGAAAGGACACGGCGACTTCGAGGTCCAGGATCGCCACTACCACACCTGGGAGCGGAACTACTACGAGACGAGCGACGGCCACGCGGCGGAGTCGCGGTTCGAGGGAGAGGCTGGCCGCCGGATCGAGCTTCCGGGCCGCGTCCTCGAGCTGCGCTCGACGCTCGACGTCCGCTCCGACCAGACCACCTTCCACATCACCGTCGCGCGTTCCGTGTCGGAGAACGGCACGCTCCTGAAGCACCGCGAGTGGACGGAGGCCGTGCCGCGAGAGTTCAACTGAGAGAGCGCACAGGAGATCGGCCGTGAAGCCGGGGCTGAGTTTCCTTCCTCTGACCCGGGAGCGCTGGCGCCATCTCGAGACGCTGTTCGGCGAGCGCGGCGCGTGCGGGGGCTGCTGGTGCATGTACTGGCGGCTGGCGCGGCCGCGGTTCGAGTCGCAGAAAGGCGCGGGCAACCGGCGGGCCTTCAGGAAGCTGGTTGATTCTGGCGCGAGGCCCGGGATCCTCGCCTACCGGGACGGTCAGCCGATCGGCTGGTGCGCCTTGGGCCCGCGCGACGCTTACCCGGTCCTCGGCAGGTCGCGCATCCTGAAGCCGGTCGACGGGCGGCCGGTCTGGTCGGTCACCTGTCTGTTCGTGGCCCGCCCGCACCGGCGCCGGGGCGTGACCGTCGACCTGCTGCGCGCCGCCGCGGAGCATGCCGCGCGGCGCGGGGCGTCGATTCTGGAGGGTTATCCGGTCGAGCCGCGCAGCGGGCGTCTCCCGGACGTCTTCGCGTGGACCGGTCTGTCGTCGGCATTCCGCAAGGTGGGTTATGTCGAGGTGGCGCGCCGCTCGCCGACGCGGCCGATCATGCGGCTGGAGCTGGAGGGGCGGCGGGGCGCGCGGCGGGTCCGGGCGCGGGCGGAGCGCGGGCTCACCCCACAAAACTAGAGCGCGGGGCCGAAGCTTCCGGGAACCCGCGCTCGTGTACCGCGATGCGGCCGCTCAGCTCTTGGCGGGCGCGATCGCGCTGACTCCGAGGTGCTCGCCCTTGTCGTTGTCGGTGCAGGTCAGGTTGACCTTGTCACCGGCATGGACGGTCTTGAGGGAATCGACGGCCTTGCCCATCACCGGCGCCGTCTTCTCCTCCCCCTTCTCGTCCTTGAAGGTGATCTTCTTGTTCTCCACGTCGACGGAGACCACCGTGGCGGTCAGGTCGTGGGTCTTGCCGGCTGCCAGGGCCGGCGGCGCGGCGCCCAGGACCAGACCGGCGACGAACACTGCACAAACCAGAAGCGCGACTTTCTTCATGGTTCCTCCTTAACGGTTCGAAGGGTGGTTTGCGACGCCGTGGATTATACAGCAAACCGGCGGGCCAGGCGAGGCCAACCGCCAGATCGGCCGCGTCTTCGTCTGCCCCGGAATCCGGTAGAATCGAGTCCTCATGCCCGATCCGAGCGCGCCCCGCTGGCCCCTCGAGCCGGAGTCGCCGGAGCTCCGCCGGCTGATCGACGCCTGCGCCCGGTTCGTCGTCGATCAGATCGACTCGCTCTCCTCGCAGCCGTCCTGGGACGTGGAGGATGCGGGGCCGGTCGCGGCGCGCTTCGTCGAGCCGCCTCCGGAGCGCGGCAGCGCCATCGAGGCGATCCTGGAGCGTCTCCGTCCCGCCGTCGCCAAGTCCTTCAACACGGCCGGCCCGGGTTATCTCGCCTTCATCCCCGGGGGCGGCATCCCGGCCGCGGCCCTGGCCGATTTCGTCGCCTGCGCCGTCAACCGCTTCGTCGGGGTCGCCGCGGCGGCGCCGGCCCTGGCCCGCATCGAGGCTCAGGTCATCGCCTGGCTGGCGTCTCTGATGGGCTGCCCGCCCGGCGCGGGAGGCATCCTGACGACCGGCGGCTCGCTGTCGAATCTCACCGCGCTGGTGGCGGCGCGCGCCGACAAGCTGCCTGAGGATTTCCTGAAGGGCACGATCTACCTGTCCGAGGAGACCCACCTCTCGGTCCTCAAGGCGGCGCGCATCGCCGGCTTCCCGGAGCGTTGTATCCGCCTCGTCCCGGTCGACGCCCGCTGCCGCCTGCGTCCCCGCGACCTCGAGACGATGATCGAGGAGGACCGCTCGAACGGACGGCGGCCGTTCCTGGTCGTCGCCAACGCCGGCACCACCAACACGGGGGCGATCGACCCCCTGCGCGACATCCTCGACATCGCCCGCCGTCGCGGCCTGTGGGCGCACGCCGACGCCGCGTACGGCGGCTTCTTCCGCCTGGTGCCCGAGGGCGAGTCGCGCCTCTGCGGCATCGAGGCGTACGATTCGATCACCCTCGATCCGCACAAGGGCCTGTTCCTGCCGTACGGCACCGGCTGTCTCCTGGTGCGCGACCCGGCGACCCTGCGGCGCGCGCACGGCGGCCGGGCCGGTTACCTGCAGGACGTCAGCTCCGGCGAGGAGGCGCCCAACTTCACCGATCTGTCCCCGGAGCTGTCGCGCGACTTCCGCGGCCTGCGTCTCTGGCTGCCGATTCAGCTGCACGGTCTCGGGGCCTTCCGCATGCAGATCCAGGAAAAGCTCGACCTCGCCCGCTGGGCCTACCTCGATCTGAAGGACGAGCCGCAGCTCTCCATCGTCGCCTTCGCGGCCCGGCCGGACGCCTCGGGCGCCGAGCTCCTGCGCCGCGTCAACGCCCGGCGCCGCGTGTTCCTGTCGAGCACCACCATGGGCGGGCGCTACGTCCTGCGTCTGTGCGTCCTGAGCTTCCGCACGCACGCCGACCGGATGCGCGACGCCGTCGGCGCCATCAAGGAGGAGGCGCGCCGGCTGGCCCGGGAGTGAGGCCCCGGCCCGCGGCCTCTCCGGCGCCCTCCCGGGGCTCAGGGGGCGCCGCCGTGATGAAGACGCGGCCGTCCTCCTGTCAGTCGTCCCCGGCATCGCGCTCGATCTCCCAGCGCTCGAGGATCTGCCGCGTTCGCGCCCGGCGCCGGGCGCCGGCGAGCAGGGCGAGCAGCGTGATCCCCATCCACAGCGCCGTCGTGCCGGTGAGGGCCGGCACCCAGCGGTACAGCAGCAGACTGCCGCGGCGCCACTGCGCCTCCGAGCGCTCCAGGGAGAGACCGGTCGCGGCGCGCCAAGCCTCCGGGAATGGCCGGACCGCCGCCTGGCGCACGACGTCGCGCACGACTCCGTTCCCGAAGGTCTTGACCGTCCACAGCATGAAGTCGAACGCCGCGGCGTACGCGGCGCGGGCGCGATCGTCCGAGGCATCGAAGGCGGCGTCGAGGTCCGCCAGCGCCGGCAGACGCCCGGTCAGAAGCGACGACGAGTAGACCAGGACGTCGCGCATCCCCCAGGATCGCTCGATTCCCGTCGCCACGCCCTCTCCGAACCAGCGCGGCAGGCCGGGACCTCCCGCGTCGTACAGCAGCATGTGCGTCGCCTCGTGCGCCAGGACCGATGCGAGATCCGAATACGGGTAGCTCTCCGCCCCGGCCACCCGGATGGCGCCGAGACGCCGCTCCGGGATCACGTACCCCGCCGCCCAGGACGGCGCCTGCGAATCGAGGACACGTGGGTCCGGCCCACCCGGCGGGACCGGCAGGCGCGCGTGGCCGGGCGGGATCAAGATGATGCGGTAGGGCCCCGCCGGCCGGGCGCTCAGTTCCGCCTCGATTCTCGGCAGGATGACGCGGGCCCGTTCCGCCAGCTCCCGCAGGCGCCCGGCCAATTCCGCCGGCGCCTCCAGCACGCAGGCGCCGACTTCGATCCGGACCCAGTCGGTCCCGG
>DAISWT010000195.1:0-5770 GCA_036826235.1 Acidobacteriota bacterium
CCGGCAGGCGTTCGTCCTCGCCATGCGGGCCCCCGCCGATGCGGCCCGCAATCAAATGCGCTTCTGGATCCACGCGATCGACCTGGAGGCTGGGAGCGTATCGGCCTCGGCGCAGCTCGACCGGCCACCCAGTGCCATCGCCCTGGACCCCCGGGGGGCTCGCCTCTACCTGGCATACGCTGACCGCATCCTCACCTTCACGACCCGGCCCCTGGCTTCGTCCTGGCACTATCGCTCCCCGGGCGCGAACCGCGGGCTCTATTTCCGGCCGGGCAGCGAGGTGCTGTACGCCGTGCGCGGGGACCAGATCGTCATGTTCGATCCGAAGCTCCTCGCCGCGGTTCCGCCGGAAAAGCGCCGGACCATGGAGGACGAGTCCACCACCACCGTCCGGCTGCCCTTCAGCGCCGACTCTCTCCTGTTCTCACAAGATGGTCGGCTGGCGGCGGTGTATGGAGCCGGCATGGATCTGGCCTTCCTCGACCCGGAATCCTCGAAGGTCGACCTGGCCTCGGGGGTCTTCACCCACGCCGACGGAATCAGCGCGGTCCGGCCGTTTCTGTTCGAGGAGGGGCCGGGCGCGTTGCTGATCGGGACCTTCCCGGACAAGAGGGTTCTGAGCGTCAGACCCCCGAGCCCGCCTTCCCCGAATCCGCCACCCGCCCCGCCGGTTCCCACGCCCTCGCCGACACCGGCTCCCACGCCAGCGCCTGCGCCGACACCACGTCCGACGGCGAGCCCCGCACCGGCGCCGTCGCCCTCACCGACGGATGTTCCGCCGCATCCGACGGGCCCGTCGCCGGGCTCCGAGCCACCGGAGGGCAGCGGAACGGCGCTCGCGGGGCGGCTGAGCGGCCGGATCGACCTGGTGAAGACGCTGGTCATTTTCGGTCCTGGAAGCATCGTCCGCGAGCAGGGACGCAGCGCGCCCGGGGCGGACGGGTCCTGGCGGCTGCCGCTGCCTCCTCCCGGTGTCTACCGCGTCGTGCCGCTGGGAGAAGGCTCGCGGCCGCTGCGCTGCGAGCCCAATTTTTACACGGTGGAGGTCAAGGATCGCGGCCGGAACGACCTGGATTTCCGGGTGCTCGGGAACGTGGACTGAGCCTCTGCCTCAGGCCTGACCGACCGGCGTGGAGGGGCGCCGCGCCCCCCGGAGGACCAGGTAGAGCCCGGCGCCGATCAGGAGGAACGGCAGAATCGGCAGCAACCCGAGGAGCAGCAGGAAAACAATCCCCCCGGACAGGATCAGGCCCCTCAGCAGCAGCCCGACCATGCCGAAGCCGAGACCGAACAGCGCCCCCAACAGCCGGAAAGGCAGAAACAGCACGAAAAACACCAGCCTCAGGATCGCCCCGACGATGAACAGGGCGAGGACGATCGGGGCCGCGATCAGGACGAGAACCGCCGCCAGAATCGTGAACGCCAGCGCCACTCCCCCGAGGCTGATCAGCATGGCTTCCTAGTATACGCGCCGGATGCCTGCATGGTTCCCTATCGCAGCACGGGGATGAACGGCATTGACAGAACCCCGTCCGCTATCGGCGACGGGCCTTCCTCGATGAGCCGCCGCAGATGCCTCTCCAGGGACGCGAACGGAGTGCGGGTGTCCTCACCGCGGAACACCTGGGAGACGAGACTCTTCGCCTCCGGCATGACGACGAGCTGCGCGCGGCCGTCCGGATCGCAGTCGGCCATCGCCAGGGCTCGCCTGATGGCCGTCGTCAGGCCGCCCAGCTCGTCGATCAGGCCGAGCCGGAGGGCGTCCTCGCCCGACCAGATTCTGCCCTGCGCCACGGCGTGGATCTGGTCGAAGGTCTTGTTGCGTCCCTTGGCCGCCTTGGTGACGAAGTCCTTGTAGATGCGCTCGAGCCAGCTCTCGAAGATCGCCCGCTCCTCGGGCGTGTATCTCGCGCTGGTCGAGAAAAACGTGGCGTGGGCCCCTCTCTGCACGGCATCGAACGTGATGCCGACCTTGTTCCAGAAGCCCGTGGTCACGAGCTTGCCCGCCAGGACGCCGATCGACGCCGTGATCGTCGAGGGCTCGGCGACAATCTTGTCGGCCCCCATGGCGACGAAGTAGCCGCCTGAACCCGCCAGATCGCCCATCGAGACGACCAGCGGCTTCCGGCCCCTGGTCAGCATCACCTCGTGGTAGATGACGTCCGAGGCGATGTACGAGCCGCCGGGGCTGTCGACGCGGAACACAATGCCCCGGATCGACGAGTCCTCGCGCGCCTTCTTGAACGCCGCCGCGATCGTGTCGGAACCCATGGTGTTCTCGCCGGTCAGGGGGTTGATTTCACTCTCGCCGCGCGCCACCCCACCCAGACCATAGATGAGCGCGATCTTCGGCCCGCGGTCGTAGAAGCGGCCCGATTTGAGATACCGGCCCACCTTGATGAGCGGCAGCGACCCACCGTTCTTCGCCCTTAAGTGATCCTCCAGCTCGTCGCGATAGCCAAGCGAGTCCACCAGCTTCGCCCGAAGCGCCGTCAGCCCGATGTGCGGTCCCCTGTCGATGAGCGCCGTCATCTGCTCCCCGCTCATCCGGCGTCCTCTCGCCATGCCCTCTTTCACCTGGCCGTAGACGCTCTTGACCAGCGCATCCAGCGACTCGCGGTACGCGTCGTTCATCGCGGTGTCGGTGATCGTGTTCATGGCGTTCTTGTACTTGCCGATGTGGTCGAAGTCGGGGACGATACCGAGCTTGTCGAGCGTGCCGCGGACGAACGAGACCTCCGCCCGCAGACCGGTCAGGTTGACGTCGCCGGGGGGCGCCAGCCAGATCGAGCCGCAGGCGGTCGCGAGGTAATAGTCCCGGTTCCCCGGGGAGAACTCCCCGGCCGTCTCGAGGTAGGCGACCGCCCACTTCTTGCCGCCGCTCTGGAAATCGACGATCGCGTCCCGCAGCTCCTGCAGCCGCGCCGATCCCACACCGGGGCCGTCGATCGCCACCAGGAGGCCGTTGATGCGGCGGTCGTCGCGCGCCAGGCGAAGCGCCTCGACGTAGTCGCGCATCGTCAGCTTCCTGCCGCCCAGGATCTGCGACAGGCCGTCGATCGGGACGTATTCGGGGATGTCCTCGTTGAGGACCATCTCGAGGACGCTCCCGCGGGACGGCTGATTCGACAGTCTGACCGTGTAAGCGATCGCCACCAGCGCCCCGACGACGACCCCCACGATCAGAAGCGCCCGCTTCGTGCCTTTGGTCATTGGGTGGTTCCTCCTGCTGCTTCGACGGCGCGTCCACGGCGCGCGCCAGCCGACAGCCACATGCCAGAATAAAGCACGGTTCCGAGGGCTATACCAGACACGCCCCCGATGATCTCGTCCCTCTTCAGGGCGCACAGAAGCGCCACGATCGCGACCGCCGTGAGCGCCGCCATGATACGCCCGCCGACGCCGGCCGGTGCCGCCGAACCCCGTCCCGGTTCCTCGGACCACGCAACCCGGGTCTCCCGCAGGCAGGCGAGACAGCACGCCAGGTAGACCAGGAGGCGCGTGCCCGAGCTGATCGCCGCCAGGGTGTTGTAGGCGCTGGCGATGGCGAGCGCGGTCCCGATGATCCCCATCAGCAGGGTCGCCCGGACAGGCGTGCGCCAGGCCGCGTGCAGGGACCCCATCCACCGGGGAATCTGGCGGGCTGACGACATCGCGTACATCAGGCGCGTCCCCCCCACCAGGCTGATGAGCGCGCAGCCGGCCATCGACGTGGCGGCGACCGCGGTCATGGCGTAGCGCCCGGACGATCCGGCCATGATGCCGGCCGCGGTCGCGAGCGGCGCCTGATCCGACGCCAGACCCGGTAGCATTCCGGTCGCGACCGTGTGCACCAGGAGGTAGATCGCGCAGACCGTCAGGATGGTGGCGATGAGCGCGAACGGCATGTCGCGCCGCGGTTGCAGCGATTCCTCGGCGGGCACCGTCAGGATCTCGAAGCCGGAGAACACGAAAATCAGCAGCAGCACGGCGCGCAGGAAACTCATCGGCGCGACCGGGACCGGCGTGAAGCTCTCCGCATGCAGGAAGAACAGACCGCCGACGCCCAGCATGATGAGCGGCAGCACCTTGGCGATGGCGAACAGGTTGGTGGCTCCGGAGGTCTGGCGGATGCCGATCATATTGATCGTGATGATGAGGGCCGAGCAGGCGGTGATCAACGCGGCCCTCCCCCCCGGGTCGGCGGCCCACGGCAGGAGCGCCCCCAGGTATCTCGCGAAGCCATTGACCAGGCTGGCCATCGCCGTCAGGCGCGCCAGGCAGAACAGCCATCCGACCTGGAAGCCGGCGAACTCTCCGAAGGCCCGGTGCACGTAAAGATAGGGCCCGCCCGAGTTCTCGTAGCGCGACGCCAGCGAGGCGAGCGCCAACCCCACCCCGAGGGCCACGAGGCCGGCGACCACGTAGGCGAAGATGCCGGCGGGGCCCACGAGATCCGCCACCTCCGCCGGCATGATGAAGATCCCGCCGCCGATGACCGAGGTGATCCCGACCGCCACGAGCCGGAACCGGCCGAGGTGCCGGATCGGCACGATGGCGGGGGTCGCCTGGGCGCTCACCCGTGCGGGGCCGTCAGGCAGGCCGGGCACTCGCACAGGACCCGCAGCCTGTCGAAGGTGTAGATGCCGGTGGAATGTCCGTCGCTCCAGTCGATCTGCAGCCCGTAGCGGCCGACCGGCTTGACGCCGAGGGCGCGGATGCCGGCGGGGATGGAGTCGGCACGCAGGCGTCTCTCACCGGACCACTCGTCCTCGCACACGGCGCACTTGCACGCCAAGCGCAAGCGGGCCGGGGCATATCCCGCCTGGTGCCCGTCGTCCCACAGGATCGACAGACCGCCGTCCTCCGAGATCTCGACCCTGCGCGGCTGACTCACCGGTGCCCCCGTTCGCCCCCTACTGCCCGCCCTTGGCCGCGGGAGCGGCCGCCGGCGCGGTCGCGGCCGGCGGGATCGCGACCTTCAGGCGCGTCAGCTCGCCGTTGATCGCCTGGGCGAACTCTTCGAACGGCTTGGCACCCGACAGGTAGTGACCGTTGACGAAGAAGGCCGGTGTGCCGGTCGCGCCGAGCGAGTTGGCCTCGGCCACGTCGGCGTCGATCGCCGGCTTGGCCTGCGCCGCGGTGAGCGCCTGCTCGAAGCGCTTCACGTCGAGCCCCACTTCCTTCGCGTACTGCAGCAGCTGGTCTTTCTGGAACTTCGCCTGGTTCGCGAACAGCTTGTCGTGGTATTCCCAGAACTTCCCCTGCTCGAACGCCGCCATCGACGCCAGGGCGGCGGGCATGGCGAACGGGTGGATGCTGAGCGGGTTGTTCTTCCAGACGATGCGGACCTTGTCGCCGTAGACCTTGCGAATCTGATCGAGGGTCGGACCGACCCTCTGGCAGAAGGGTCACTGGAAGTCGGAAAACTCGACGATCGTCACGGGTGCGCTCTTCGGCCCCAGGAAGGGCGCGCCGTCGGTCTTCACCGTATAGAGCTTGTTCGGGTCGGGCCCCTGCGGCCGTGCCTGCGCCACCCTGGCCCCGGCGTCGATCTTCGTGCCCAGGGCGGTGACGCGGGTCTCGAGCTGTGTCAGCCTTGCGTTCAGCGCGCTCTTCTGCTCACGGGTCTCGTAGAGATTCATGCCGGTGATGCCGATCAGGACCGCCACGCCCACGAGGGTTGCGGCCCGCATCGTCCCCGCCGACAGGAGCGACGGAGGGCGCTCGATGACCGGGCCCCGGCCCTGATAGTTCGGGTTCTGCTTCGCCATCGTCGGTGGATCCTCCC
>DAISWT010000196.1:0-5769 GCA_036826235.1 Acidobacteriota bacterium
CCTCGCTGGTCTCCTCGGTCGTGGACAAGGACACCCAGGAGAAGATCGACGTCGTCAAGAGCCGTCTCAAGAAGGACTACGGCTACTGCGACATCTGCGCCACCGACGTGCTGCATTACGTGGCCAGCATCTTCGCCCGGGGTGACGCGCGCGACTGAAGGCGGCAGTGACACGATGAGGCCCCTGCCGGGCCGCGGCCGCACGGCCACCCCGCGCCCCGCAGGGGCGTTATTGTCGCAGGGGGGATCACGATGATCCTCAGGATCGAGCAGGACCACAACCGCTTCAAGCAGATCATACGCGGGCGGATCAAGAAGGATCTGAAGAAATACATCAGCAGCGGCGAGCTGATCGGCCGGCGCGGCAAGGACTACATCTCCATCCCCCTGCCCCAGATCCGTATCCCCCAGTTCATCTACGGCCCGAAGCAGACCGGCGGCGTCGGCCAGGGCGAGGGGGCCATCGGCACCGTGCTGGGGGCCGGGGAGGTCGAGGGCGGCAAGCAGGAGGCGGGCAACCAGCCGGGCGAGCACCTGCTCGAGGTGGACATCTCGCTCGACGAGCTGGCCGAGATGCTGGGCGAGGAGCTGGAGCTGCCTGAGATCCAGCCCAAGGGACGCAAGAACATCCTGTCCTCGAGAGATCGCTACACGGGCATCTCGCGCTACGGGCCCGAGACGCTCCGCCATTTCAAGCGAACGTACAAGGAGACCCTGAAGCGCAGCATCTCGACCGGCACCTACCGCCCCGACAACCCGATCCTGATTCCGATCCGGGCCGACAAGCGCTATCGCTCGTGGAAGAGCGCCGTCATGCCGCAGGCGAACGCGGTCATCATTTACATGATGGACGTCTCGGGGTCGATGGGCGAGGAGCAGAAGGAGATCGTGCGCATCGAGTCGTTCTGGATCGATACCTGGCTGCGGCACCACTACAAGGGCGTGGAGATCCGCTACATCATCCACGACGCCGAGGCGCGCGAGGTCGATCGCGACACGTTCTACCACACGCGCGAGTCGGGCGGAACGGTGATCTCCGCCGCCTACAAGATGTGCGCCAAGATCATGGAGCTCGAGTACCCGTCGGAGGAATGGAACATCTACTGCCTGCATTTCTCGGACGGCGACAACTGGTCGCAGGGCGACACCGAGGAATGCGTGTCCCTGCTGAAGTCGCAGATCCTGCCCCGGGTCAACCTCTTCTGCTACGGCCAGGTGGAAAGCCCTTACGGCACCGGTCAGTTCCTGGTGGATCTGAAGGAGGCTTACGCGGAGGATGAGCGGGTCGCCCTGTCGAAGATCGAGAACAAGGACGGTGTCTACCAGTCGATCAAGGATTTCCTGGGGCGGGGGCGCTGAGATGGCGAACCTGCCGAAGGACCTGCAGGACCTGCAGGAGGAGATCGAGGGGCACGCGCGCTCTTACGGCCTTGACTTCTTTCCGGTCATCTTCGAGCTCCTGGATTACCGGGGGCTCAACCAGGTCGCCGCCTTCGGGGGTTTCCCCACCCGCTACCCGCACTGGCGCTTCGGGATGGAGTACGAGTACCTGCAAAAGTCGTACTCCTACGGCCTGTCGAAGATCTATGAGATGGTGATCAACAATGATCCCTGCTACGCCTACCTGCTGGAGTGCAACCAGATCGTCGACCAGAAGCTGGTGATGGCGCACGTCTACGCTCACTGCGACTTCTTCAAGAACAACCTGTCGTTTTCGAAGACCAACCGCAAGATGATGGACGTGATGGCCAACCACGGGACGCGCATCCGCCGCTACATGGACGCCCACGGCGTGGAGGTGGTCGAGAACTTCGTCGACGTCTGCCTGTCCCTGGAGAACCTCATCGATCCCCACTCGCCCTTCATCGTGCGCGACCGCCCCAAGGACCGCAACCAGCCGGAAGAGCCGCGGCCCCAGGTGCGGCGGATGAAGAGCAAGTCGTACATGAACGACTTCGTCAACCCTCCCGAGTTCATCGAGGCCCACAAGAAGAAACTGGAGGAGGAAGCCCGGCGCAAGAAGCGCTTTCCCGAGGCCCCCCAGCGCGACGTGCTGAAGTTCCTGATCGACCATTCGCCGATCGAGAACTGGCAGCGGGACGTCCTGTCGATCGTCCGGGAGGAGTCCTATTACTACGCGCCGCAGGCGCAGACCAAGATCATGAACGAGGGGTGGGCGACCTACTGGCACTCGAAGCTGATGACCGAGAAGGTCCTCACCGACGCGGAGGTGATTGACTACGCCGACCACCACTCGGGGACCCTGGGCGGGCGGAGCGGGCGGCTGAACCCCTACAAGCTGGGCGTCGAGCTGTTCCGCAACATCGAGGAGCGCTGGAACAAGGGTCGCTTCGGCAAGGAGTACGACGACTGCGAGGATCTGGTCGAGCGCGCCCGCTGGGACCGCAAGACCGCTCTGGGCCGCGAGAAGATCTTCGAGGTCCGCAGGCACTGCACGGACGTGACCTTCATCGACAACTACCTGACCGAGGACTTCTGCCGCGAGCACAAACTGTTCATCTACGACTTCAACCCGAAGACCGGCATGTATCAGATCAGCGATCGCGACTTCAAGAAGGTCAAGCAGCGTCTGCTCTTCCAGCTGACCAACTTCGGGCAGCCGTTCATCTTCGTCGTGGACGGAAATTTCCGCAACAAGGGGGAGCTGCACCTGAAGCACCGGTACGAGGGGGTCGAGCTGAAGCACGACTACGCGCGCGACACCCTGCGCAACATCCAGAAGATCTGGGGCCGCCCCGTGAACCTCGACACCACGGTGGACGAGAAGGCCCGCCGCATCACCTTCGACGGCGAGGACTTCGAGGAGAAGGACGTGTCGGACAAGGTGGCATGATGGGTGGATCCACGGGCAGCGCGCAGTCGACCGGCGGCACGGCGGCCTCAACCAGACCCCGCGAGGCGCGCGAGGCCCGGCAGTCGATCTGGGGCCTCGCCGGCGGCAAGGGCGGGGTGGGGCGCTCTCTTCTGGCCGCGAATCTCGGTATCCAGCTGGCGCGGGCCGGGCGCCGCGTGGTCCTGATCGACCTCGATCTCCAGGGCAGCGCCCTCCAGACGTATCTCGGCTACCAGCGCCTGCCGCGGTCCCTCGCCGACCTCGCGTCCGGCAAGGTGGCCGTTCTGTCCGAGCTCGCGTGCGAGACCCCGACGGCCCACCTGCGGGTGATCGGCGGGCTGCAGCGCGGCGAGCTGCGCGATGACCCGGTGGCGTTCGTGCGCCAGGTGGCCGAGCAGTTCAGCACGCTGTCGGCCGACCACGTGATCGTCGACTGCGGGTCCGGCCGCTGGCCGGCGACCGTCGCCTCGTTCGCCGAGGCCACGGTCGGGATCCTGGTCACCACTCCGGAGCCGGCGGCCATCGAGGCCGCCTACCTGTTCACCGAGTCCTACCTGCGCTGGTGCCTGGTGCGCGCCCTCACCGGTGAGAGGATGGCGGCCATCCAGTCGCGGCTGCGCGAGACCGGGATCGATCCATCCCGTGTCAGCTTCCGCGCCTTCATGACCCGCCTGCAGGCCATCGACGCCGCGGCCCGGGAAGCGATCGCGGCGATCATCCGCCGCACGCGCCTCGAGCTGCTCCTGAACCAGGTGCGCGGCGAGGCCGACGAAGAGGCCGCGGCCTGCCTGGCGAGCGGATTCCGGAAGTGCTTCGGCATCAACCTGGCCACCGCGGGCATCATCGAGCACGACCTGTCGATCCTGCAGGCGGTCCAGAAGCGGAGGCCGCTGTCGCAGCAGTATCCCAACGCCGCCTCGACCAAGGAGATCTCGCGGGCCGCCGCCCGCCTGCTGTCCGTCGGCGTCGGACCGCTGCGTGACGCCGACGAGGAGTGGGAGGATCTCGAGGCGCTGGACCACTACCGCGTGCTGGAAGTGGTGCCGAAGGCGTCTCCGAAGGAGGTGCAGTCGGCCTACCAGCTGCTCAAGAAGACCTACGACCCCGAGACCACCTGCCTCTCCCCTTTGATGGACGCCCCGGGCCTGCGCGAGATGCAGGCGCGCATCGAGGCAGCCTACCGCACCCTGATCTTCCTGGAGAGCCGATCCGATTACGACCGGCAGCTTCTCGGAAGCGGGGCCCTCAAGGATGATCAGGTGCGCGGCCTGCACGCCCAGGCCGGCGCCGCGGCCGTGGCCGCGGGAGTCGTGACGCCGTCCGCCGAAGAAGCGGCACCGTCCCGCGAGCCCGAGGGCGCGCCGGCGGCGCCAGTGTCCGGGACGATGGAGCTGGCCGGCGGTCACGAAGTGGCGCCGTCTCCCGGCGCTCCAGCCGCCGTGTCGGCGCCAGCGGAAGCGGACGTCGTGGCCCCCACGGCGCCCTCGGCTCCGGGAGATGCCGCACAACCGCTCCCCGGCCCCGAGGCGACGCCCGAGCCCGCGGCGAGACCCGCTCCGGGAAGTGGATCGGAGCTGCGCGAGGAGCGCCAGCGGCTGCGTCTGGCGCTCGAGACCATCGCGGAGAGGACCAAGATCCGCCGCGCCTACCTGCAGGCCATCGAGGAGGAGCGGTTCGGCGACCTGCCGGCGGCGGTGTTCGTGCGCGGCTTCCTGCGCGAGTACGCCCGCTGCCTCGGATTGCCCGGGGACGACGTCGCCCAGACCTACATGAAACGTTACCGGGACTGGCAGGAGTCGCGCGGCCGGACGCCCGGACAACCCACCCCCTGGTCCCAGAACTAGGAGCCTGTCCCGGCATTCGGACAGGGACTCCCGCAGACCCGCCGCACGCGCCCGGCCACGCCCCGGCACACGTCAATGAATGGTAGAATCCGGGCTTTTCCGGGAAACCCATGGACGAGATCATCGCGCGCGAAGAGGACCTGCAGGGCTATTTCGAGAGCGGCTGCAAGCCCCGCGAGCGCTGGGGGGTCGGCCTCGAGTACGAGCGCGCCGGCGTGTTCCGCGACAGCGGCCGTGTCGTGCCGTTCGAAGGCCCCGCCTCGGTCGAGACCATCCTCAACACGCTCGTCCGGACCGGTGGCTGGAGCCCGCTCATGGAAGGCGGCCGCGTGATCGGTCTCGCCAGGGGGGACACCCGGATCACGCTGGAGCCAGGGGCGCAGATGGAGCTGTCCGGGGCGGTGCACCGCGGGCTCGGGTCGATGCGCGAAGAGCTGACGGCGTACCTTGCCGCGGTGGAGGAAACCTCGCGACCGCACGGCATCGCCTGGCTCGGGATCGGCCTGCAACCCTTCACGCCCCTCGACGAGATCGGCTTCATCCCCAAGAAGCGCTACGCGATCATGCGCGACTACCTGCCGCGCCGGGGATCCCTGGCGCACGCGATGATGAAGCAGACCTGCGGCATCCAGGTGAACCTCGATTACGCCAGCGAGGTCGACGCCGCCGACAAGCTGCGCACGGCGATGGGCCTGTCGCCCCTGATCACGGCGCTCTACGCCAATTCTCCCATTACGGATGGACGTCTCAACGGGTTCATGTCCTACCGCGCCTGGATCTGGCGGGACACCGATCCGGATCGCTGCGGCCTGCTCCCCTTCGTCTTCAAGGACGGCGCCGGCTTCGCCGACTACCTGGAGTACGCCCTCGACGTTCCGATGTTCTTCGTGGTCCGCGGCGAGGACTGGAAGCCGGCCAACGGCCTCACCTTCCGCAAGTTCATCAAGAAAGGATTCGAGGGGCTGCGCCCGAGCCCGAGCGACTGGGAGCTGCATCTCTCGACCCTGTTCCCCGAAGTGCGTCTCAAGAGGTACATCGAGATCCGCGGCGCCGACTCCGGCGAGCCGGCCTC
>DAISWT010000197.1:0-3170 GCA_036826235.1 Acidobacteriota bacterium
AGCAGTTCTGCTCGTGGTCCGCGTGCAGGATGAACAGCACGTCGAGGGCGCGCTCGAGCACCGGGTTCGGGCGGTACTTGGACTCGGCCATCCGGAACAGCATGTTCAGGAAGTTGCCGGTGTACGACAGGTCGTTGTCGGGATACACGAACGGCATCCCGACGCTGGCGCGGTAGGCGAACGCGGCGAGCGTCGGCATCTTGGCGATGAGACGCACCATCTGCTGGCGCCGCGCCTCCGGGTCGAAGATGCTCTTCGCCTCGCTGTAGAAGGTGGACAGCGCCCCGACCGTGCTGACCAGGATGCCCATCGGGTGCGCGTCGTAGCGGAACGCCTCGATGAGCCGCTTCATGTTCTCGTGCAGGAAGGTGTGGTGCGTGATGAAAGACCCACTCCTCGTATTGCCCGCGCGTGGGCAGCTCGCCGTGGACGATGAGGTAGGCGACCTCGAGCTGCTCGATCGGATAGCCGCGGTAGTTGAGGATGCCCTTGTCTCCGTCGATCATGGTGATCCGGCTCTTGCAGTGAGCGGTGTTGGTGAACGCCGGGTCGTAGGACATCAGCCCGAAGTCGTCAGGCGCCGTCTTGATGCCGCGCAGGGCCGCGGCCGGGACGGTGCCGTTCTCGATCGCCAGCTCGTACGTCCTGCCGGTTCGGTTGTCGGTGACCGAGAGCGTGTCGCGCCCGGCGCCGCGGTCGTTGGTGGCGATCCGCCCGGCGGGGGCGTCCTGAGCGCTGGAGTTGTCGGTGTTGGATGGACGGGGCACGGGGGGAGCCTCCGGTGCTCGGCGTACGACTCTTAGGATACTTCAACATAAAGCCAGGAGCGAGAGAGATCAACCCTCCGCTCTGCGCAGCGTCTTGATGAGGAGGCGCAGGTCGCGAGGCAGGGACGACTCGAACACGACGGGCTTTCCGGTCACCGGGTGGATGAAGCGCAGGCTCCGGGCGTGAAGGGCGGTCCGGCCGATGAGACGCGACGGCTTGCCGTACTGCCGGTCGCCGACGAGCGCGTGGCCGGCCTCGGCCAGGTGGACGCGAATCTGATTCCTGCGGCCGGTGCGCAGGCGGACGTCCAGCACGGTAGCCCCTGTGAGCCGCTCGGTCACCCGGTACTCGGTGATCGCCTCCTTCCCCTCGCCCGGGCGGCGGGTGGAGCGCATTCTCAGGTTCCTCGGGTCCTCGACCAGCCGGCTCTCGAAGCGCCCCTGGTCGGGCTCGACCGCGCCGGTCACGACGGCGGTGTACAGACGCTCGATGGTGCGGGTCTTGAACTGGGACTCGAGCCCTTCGAAGGCGCGCCGCGAGCGCGCGAACAGGAGCAGCCCCGACGTGTCGCGGTCGAGGCGGTTCAGGGCGTACAGCGCCGGGTTGCGGACCCCCCTGTCCCGTTCGGATTCGAGGAGCCGCTCGACGAGGCTGTCTTCCTTCTCGCGCAGCGGTGTCGGGACGCTCAGAAGGTGGGGCTGCTTCTCGACCACCAGCAGCTCGCGCTCCCCATGGACGACTTTGTAACCGGGCCCGGGGCGCGGCGGTGGCTTGGGGCGATACCGCCGGCCGGGCTCGAGGCGGATCTCGTAGCGCTCGCCGGCGGCGACGCGGCGGGCGTAATCTCCGGGCGCAACGGCGCCGGCGGCGCGCCCCCGCCCGCGGCCGGGCCCATGTCCCGGAACACCGCCGAGCGGCCCGCGCACGGCTCCGGCGTCGATGAGACCGCGTGCCTGGCCGTGGCTGAATCCGCCGTGATCGTGCAGGACGGCCTGCAGCGTGCGGCCGGAGTCCTCGGCCGCTACCTCGATGAGGACGGTCTCGACGGCTGGGGGCATGGGAGAGCGGCGGCGCGGTGCGGACCGCCGCGGGTACGTCAGGTCGGGAACGCGCGGACCGCCTTGGCCTCGTCCTGGAAGATCTCGTAGATCAGGTGCAGCGAGAGCATCGACAGGACCTTGTACACCGTCTGGGTCGGCATCAGGAGCTTGACGTCTCCCTTCTTCTCGACCGCCCGCTTCTTGGTGGCGACCAGCTCGCCGATCCCAGCGCTGTCCACGTAGTCCACGTCCTTGAGATTGACGATCAGGCGGGTGTGACCGTCGGCGATGAGACGCTTCACGGTCTCTTCCAGGGCCGCCACCGGCTCGCCGAGGACGAGCTTCCCCTGCAGGTCCAGAATGCTGATGCTGCCTGATTCGCGGATCTTCACCTTCATGACTCTCACCTCCGGCAGTGCGATGACCATCATTCTACGGCAGGCGGCGCCCCGGGGATCAAAGATTCCGCCGCGGCGCGGCGGGCCGCCGCCCGGTTTTTGAGCGCCGCCAGGCGTTTCTGCGCCAGGGGGTAGGGGGACTGCATGACGTCGGTGTCGGGCCCGGGCGGCGTCACCTTGGCGTAGGCGGAGACCGCCGCCTCGCGCACGCCGTACTGCTCCGCGATGCGGCCGAAGACGTACCAGTCGTCCGGCCGCGGCTCCTCGCTGCCGTTCATCTGCATCTCCTTCAGGATCAGCTCGCGCGCCTCCGCGCTCTTGCCCGCCTCGGCGTAGAGGGCCGCCAGCGTGTGCAGATCGGCGGCGTTCCCCTGCCGCGTCAGGACGACGGCCCGCTGCGCCTGCTCGGTCGCCTTGTCGGTCACCCCGCCGCGGAACAGGGCCAGCCACGCCAGGTTGTTGAGGTCCGGCGCCTCGGCCTTCCCGGTCTCGACCAGGCGCCCATAGAGCTTCTCCTCGGTCTCGAAGTCTCCGGTCCTGCCGGCCACCGAGGCGAGGATGCGAATGGCGTAGACATCGTCGGGCAGGTGCTTCAGCCGATCCCCCGCCAGCCTTCGGCATTCGTCCCAGCCTCTGGCGCGCACCAGCGCCCGGCCCAGGTAGCTGAAGCCGGCGTCCGAGTCCGGGCGCAGCGCCAGCAAGACCCGCCCGGCGCGCACCATGTCGTCGACGCGCCCGAGCTTCTGGTAGGCGGTGGCGAGGGCGTGCTGGCAGCGCAGCCGCTCCTCGTCGGTCGTGGCCTTTGCCAGGGCGTCCTGGAGGATCGGGAGGGCGCGGTCCGCCGTGTCACTCACCGCCAGCAGGCTCGCCGCGGCGCGGCGCATCCCGTCAGGACCGGCGGTCGAACCTTTCTTCCAGAACAGCAGGAACGACGGCCCGGCGAGCGGATCGTCGTCCGGCGGGC
>DAISWT010000197.1:3208-5761 GCA_036826235.1 Acidobacteriota bacterium
GGGCCCACTCCAGCCAGCGGCGCGCCCCCGCCTCGTCCCCGGCGTCCAGACGGCGGAGAACCTCGCCGCCCATGTCCCAGGGGTCGGAGCCGACGGCCAGAATCCTGTACTTCCCCTCCTCGCGCAGGAGGAACAGATCCATCGCGTTCCCAGGCATCCCGGCCATCCCTTGCAGCCGCAGACGGTACCCGACCGCGTCATCCCCCTCGCTGGAGGCCTGGAGGAACCCGAGGGCCAGGTCGAGGGCCACTTCGCCCGGCATGCCGGCCTGCTCGAGGGGGGCGGAGATCCCCTGGCGCAGGCGGCGCAGATCGTCGCCCGTGAAGTGATCCGACAGTCCGGCGGCGACGCTGCGGGCGAGCAGCGGAAGGAGCTTCTCCCGGGAGGCGTCCGGATCGAACACGACCAGCATGAGCCTCTTGACGACGTTCATCGGCTCGTCCTCGGGCAGCGCGAGATCCTCGTGCCTCCGGGTCTTGCGCAGCATGTCGGCGAGAGACAGGATATTGGCGCCGTTGGCCGCTCCCTTCGCCCCTTCCGAGAACAGGGCCGCCGCCACGGGGTAGTTGCGCAGGGTCATCTGCCAGCGCGCCGCTCCGAGCAGGAGGGCGCTGCGCGCGTCGGTCGTCGTCGCCAGGCTCGAGGCCTGCAGGATCGCCGCCTCGACACCCTCGGTCGCGGAGCTCGCCAGGACGAGATAGATGTCGCGCGCCTGTCCCGGATCAAGCTCCAAGGCGAACTGCCGGACCCCCTTGAAATCTCCCGTGCGGGCCAGATCGACAAGCAGGTTGAAGTCGAAGCGCCGGTCGTCGAGGTCTCCCCGCAGCGATCGGTACTCGGCGATCGCCTCGGTCATCCTGGCCTTCGGCCCGAAGTGCGTCCCGCCCGGGTCGTACTCGAGCAGGATGGCCAGGTTGCCGCGCGCCGGCGCGTCCGACGCGTCCAGCTCCTTCGCCTTGCGGTAGGCTTTCTCCGCGGCGGCCAGATCGCACCCCTTGTTGAACGGCCGGCCGACCAGATCGTTCGACAGGACCCACCCGAGAGCACGCTCGGCCACGGCCGAGGACGCGTCGAGGGCGACCGCCCGGCGGGCCTCGTCGCGCGCCGCCTCGCCCATGCCTCCGGCCAGGAGCGCCCGCGCGATGTCGGTGCGATGCAGCGCCTCCTTCGGGTGCAGCGCCGCCAGGCGATTGAACTCGTCCAGCGCCTCCTTGATTCGGCCGGCTCCGAGATGCGCCTCCCCGATCTCGCCGAAGGTCAGTAAGATGGGCCGCTCTTTCTTCAGCTCGCGGACGCTCTTCTGCAGCTCACCCACCTCGCCGGGGCTCAGCCTGCGCCTGGGAATCTCGAAGCGCAGGTCCGCGGTGATGGTGCCGTCCGCGCCGGCCGCGAAGCTCTTCGAAAGCCTCGCGGGGCCCAGGCTCTTCTCCTCCGCCTCCGGGAGAGGACGCGGCGCGAAGCCGGGCGGCGGGACGATGCGGTAGTGCCATTCCGTCCGGAACGGCTTCGGGAGGAACAGATCGTTCACCCGCGGCTCCTCCTTCTCCCCGGCGTCGGCGATCTCCTCCGGCAGCTCCGCGGTGATCGGGCCCGGCTCGATCGCCACCGCCGCCTCCCCGCCGGACGTGGTGCCACGCGCCGCGCCGGTCGCCTCGAGAGTCAGGCGGAACGGGATCGCCACGTTCGACGGATCGGTCGCCTGGTACTTCTCCAGCTTCTTCGCCCGGTAGCGGCCCTTCACGTACTCCTCCAGCCCCTTCTTGATCTTGTCGCGGTCCACCTCGGCGTAATACCTCCGGTAGTTCCGCTCCGGCGCGCCCCACACCTCCGTCGTCTCGACGACGCGCGCCTCGCCCTCCTCGGCCAGGAAGAACTCGCGGGTCTCCAGCGTGCGGTTGTCGGCGGCCGCCGACTCGGGGGTCCGCAGCAGGCCTGTCGTCCCGGGGGCCGCCTCGAGTGCCAGCCGTCCCTGGTCGGGAGTGGGCAGGTCCCCGGACGCCGCGTACGGGTCGGTTGGATCGATCCACAGGGGCGGCTCGCCGGCGACCCGGACGATGGCGTGGTCGAACGCCCCGAGCCCCGGAAGATCGGGATCGACGTCGGGTCCCTCGCCCGCGCGCAGCAGGGCCACATGGGCCGGCACCCCGGCGGCCCGCAGCATGGCGACGAGGAGCGCCGCCTGGTCCTTGCAGTCGCCGTACTTCCGGCGCAGCGTCTCCGACGGGGGGCGCGGGACGATCGCGGCCTCATCGAACTCGACCCCGGTGTAACGCACGTCCTTGTGCAGGACCTGCAGGAGTGCCCTGGCGATCTCCTGGCGCGATTTCGCCTTGCCGGCGGAGTCGTGGACCAGTTTCTTGAGATCCGCGCCGGCAATCTGCTGCTCGACGATCTGGCTGTATCGGGCGGCGATCTCGCCCCAGGAGCGCCCGGTCGAGAGCGAGACGGCAGGCCACCACGGCACCTCCGGAGGCAGGAACGGCTCCGACGGCTTGAGCGCCTCGATCGGACCGTTCTCGAAGGTGTACCGGACGACCCCGGCGCTCTCCTCCC
>DAISWT010000198.1:0-5746 GCA_036826235.1 Acidobacteriota bacterium
GACAGGGGATACCTGAAGCTGCAGCGTCTCGCGCGCCTGCCACTGACCCCGCTCTTCGATCAATTCCACCTGGGTCAGCCGCTTCTGATCCAGACGCGCCGCGGCGTGGTCGCGGCCGTCGCGGCGGTCCATTCGACCCACCTGTGGCGCGGCAACGCGGCTCCTCTCAACCGTCAGCTCCTGGACGAGGACCTGTTCGTCGACATCGGCGCGCGCTCGCCGGAGGAGGTCGGGGCCGCCGGAGTGGCGCTCCTGGACCCGGTGGTCATCGCCCGGCGGGTGGTGGACCTGGCGGCGGGAAAGATCGCCGGTCCCGCCATGGACGACCGGACCGGCTGCGCGGCTCTGCTGTGGCTGCTGCAAACGCTCGAGCCGTCCAAGCTGCACGGCACCCTGACCGTCGCCTTCTCCTCCCAGGAGGTCATGGGGGGCCGCGGGGCCGCGCGTCTCGGCAACCGCCTCCATGCCGGCGACGTGCTGGTGATCGATGCGCCCTCCGCGGGGACCACGGGGAGGACGGCGGCGGTCCCGGGCGGCGGCCCGGCGGTCTCCGCCCCGGGCGGCAAGGACGGCTACTCGCAACGCCTGTACAACCTGGCGGCGGAGCGGGCCGCCGGCCTGCAGATGCCGCTGCAGAACGTCGTCTTCGCGCCGGGCGGCGATCAGAGCGGTTTCCAGGGGAAGGCGCAGGTCCTGGCGATGGGCGTGCCGGTTCTCTACCCGGGGACTCCGGGCGAGGTGGCCGACGCGCATGACGTCCTGGCGCTCGCGCAACTGCTCAAGGCGATCGCGGAGGCCGAGCCATGAGAGGGCGCCGGCGCTGCGCGGTGGTCGTCTGCGTCGGTCTCGCCCTGGGCGGCGAGACGATGGCGGCGCGGCCGGCGCGCGAGGGCGGGAGCTTCTCGATCCTGGAGACCCTCATCAACACACCCGGTGTCTCCACGCGCGAGCAGGCGGTGCGCGATCGGATCCGGGCGCTTCTGCCGTCCTGGGCGAAGGCCGACGTCGACGCCAAAGGCAACCTGCTGGTCGCGACCGGCCCGGAACACGGCGCCAGGACCCTGCTGTTCATCGCGCACATGGACGAGACCGGTTATCTCGTGAAGGCGATCCGCGACGACGGCTCGCTCGAAGTCAGGCCGGCCGGCGGATTCTTCGAGACGCTCTACGAGGGGCAGGTGGTCCTGGTCCACGCGGCGAAGGGGGACGTCGGCGGCGTCGTGCCGCCGCGGCCGAACTATTTCGAGGCGGCCGCCGCGGAGGCTCCTTCGGCGTTCGCAGGGGACGCCGTCCGGGTGGAGCTTGGCGTCGCCTCGCGGCAGGCGGCCGAGGCGCTCGGCGTCGCCGCGGGCGATCCCATCACGATCCCGAAGGCGTTCCGGCGCCTGTACGGATCGTTCGGCTCGGGGCGGGCGGTGGACGACCGCGCCGGCTGCACCGCGCTCCTCCTGGCGCTGCGCGGGCTGGAGCCAAAGACTTTGCGCAACCGGGTGATGTTCGCGTTTTCGGTGGAGGAGGAGATCGGACTCAACGGGGCGCAGGCGCTGGCGCAGTCGGTGCATCCGGACCTGGCGATCGCGGTCGACACTTTCGTGTCGTCGGACAGCCCGCTCGAGCGCGACGCCTTCGCGCACGCCGTCCTGGGCAAGGGGCCGGTCGTGCGCGCCATCGACAGCAGCAACATCACCGATCCGGCGATCGTCGACCGCGTGCTCTCCCTGGCGCGGCAGGGCGGCCTGCCGATCCAGTACGGCCTGACGCGCGGCGGCAACGACGGTTCGGTCTTCCCGGAGTTCGGGGCTCCCGACCTCGCGCTGTCATGGCCGACCGTGCACTCCCATTCGCCGGTGGAGGTGATCCACGAGCGTGATCTCGACAACCTGGGAGCGCTCGTGAGGCTGATCGCCGAGCGCTGGTGAGGGCCGGCCTCAGCGCGTCTCGTCCTTGCCGCCCTGTCCGAGGTTGTCCTCGTAGGAGGCCTTGAAGATCGCCGACAGGTCTCCGTCCAGGACGTCGGGAGGCATGGAGGCGCGATCGACAATCACCCGGTTGCGCGACACCTGTTTGGCGCGATAGAGCGCCTGGTCGGCGGCCCGCAGCAGGTCGTTCTCCTCGCGCACCTGGGCGTTGGCGGGATACGACGCGACGCCGGCGCTGACCGTGATGCGCACCAGCAGCTCCTTGAACTTGTAGATGTGTTCTTCGGCCGCTTTGCGGATGCGCTCGGCCACGATGGCGGCGCGGATCCCGTCCGTGTTCGGCAGGACGACGAGGAACTCTTCACCGCCGTACCGCCCCACGATATCGGTGGTGCGGGCGCTCTCGGACAGAAGGCGCCCGAGCTCCCGCAGCACCAGGTCGCCGCAGTCGTGCCCGTACTTGTCGTTCACCTGCTTGAAGTGATCGAGATCGAGCATGGTGACGGACAGCGGCGTTCCGTAACGCTGCGCCCTCTTGAACTCCTCCGCCAGGCGGCGCTTCAGGTAACGGTCGTTCAGGAGATTGGTCCGCTCGTCGGTGACCGTGAGCTTCAGGAGCCGGTCGTTGGCGTCGCGCAGTTGCTGGTTGGCGCGCTCCAGGGACGTGTAGAGGTAGCGCTTCTTGAGAGACGAGCGCAGGACGGCGTCGAGCTCGTCGAAGTGGAACGGCTTGACGATGAAATCGTCGGCGCCGTTCTTCAGGCACTCCACCTTGCTCTTCACGTCCCGCTTCACCGTCATCACCACGACCGGGATGGTGGACAGGACGCGGTCCCGCTTGATGGCGCGCATGACCTGCAGCCCGTCGGGCGGCGGGATCAGCAGGTCGAGAAGAACGAGGTCGGGACGGTCGGCGGGGACCCGGCGCAGCGCCTCCTGGCCGGTGGCGGCGGTCGTCACCTCGTACCCGCCCATCGTCAGCCACTGGGAGAGCAGATCAACGCTGTCCCGATCGTCATCCACGATCAGGATGCGGAATTTTCGCGTCGCCACCGTGGGGGATTTCGGTGGGGTGGTGGTGAGCTCTCCCTGCATGGACACCCCCGGACTCGGAGGGTCTCTCCTTTCCCCGGTCGCCTGCGTATTCTATACCACCGGCCGAATGCGCCCGCAACGTGAAAATCCAGGTTTGACGCGGGTTTGCAGCGATCCCGACGTCAGGTGAACGTCACACCGTCAAGGGCGTGGCGAGGGGGCGGCAGCTCCGGTCGCACCCCACGAGTCGAGGAAGGCGGCTTCGCCGCGGTAAGCCTTCCAGGCCTCCAGGGGATCGACCCGGGCGACGTTGAGGGCGCCGAGGGCCGGGACCCAATCGGGCTTCGGCACGTCGGGCAAGAAGGTGATGAGGGCGCAATCGTTCTGCGCGAGCAGCCACGCTCCTTCGGAGGCGAACAGGTAGCCGTACAGACCCTTCGCCTGCGCGGGGTGCGGGGCGCCGCGCAGCAGGACCGCGACCTGGGGAGGCACCACGGCGCCCTGCCCCATCCGGTCGGGGAACAGGATGTTGATCGGCTCCGCCTCGCGTTTGGCGCAGATCGCCTCGTCGAGACCGATGAGACCCCACAGCGCCTCGCCCGACGACACCAGCCGGCGCGCCGCGCCATCATCGTCGACGATGCGCGTGCCGTCGGAGCGCAAGGCGTCGAAGAACGAGCGGGCCCGCTCGGAGCCCCAGAGGGTGAACAGCGCGGCGGCATGGAACGCCGCGGGTCCCGTGGAGATGCGCGGCACCGCGCCGTGTCCCGCCCAGGGTGCCCGCACCAGATCGGCGGTCGCGGTGGGTGCCTCGTCGGGCTTCAGCCGCGTGCTGTTGTAGACGATCACCCGCGGGTTGGCGGCGAACCCGATCCAGCGGTACTGGCGGTCGCGGTACTGCTCGGGCACGGGGCGGGCTCCCGCCGGGCGGAACGGGACGGCCAGGTCCGCATCGACGAGATCGCAGGCCGACAACGGCGTTTCGCCCCAGAACAGGTCGACTTTCCCCTTCACCGCGTCCTCCCTCAGAACCGTCGCGAAACGCTCCCCAAGGATCTCCCGGTACGTCGCGCTGACGCTGATGCCGGTCTGGTCCTGGAAGGTCTTGAGGAGCGGCCCGGCGGTGCGCTCAGGGGCCTCGACGTAAACGACCACCGATCCCTGGCCCGGCACCTTGACCACCTCCTCGGCCGGCTGGCCGGGGCCGCCCGGTCCGCAGCCTGGACAGCCGGCGAGAAGCGCCCAGAGGACGCACGATCCAACCGAACGCGCCGGGGTGGCCATCGGGGCCGCGACTGTACCAGCGCCGCGCCCCGTGCCGCAAGTTCCCCGGGTATGAATGTCGAGAGCCGCTTTCTGATGGACGGCGGATGCATTAGAATGCCCGGCATGAGCTCAGCGAGGGGACAGCTCCGGACCATCGATCCGGCGGACCCGGCGGGGCAGGAGGAGTCCCGCCGGCCGCGGCGCCGGAGCCTCCTCAAGTGCGAATACCGTCCGCCGGACGCCGACTTTTTCTGCTGGAAGTACGGCGTCTGGTACAACGTCATGGACTGCTGCTACCGACATGCGCGCCAGACCTACTCCGGGTGCACGAGCTGCGGGCAGGGGGCGAACAATCTGAAGGTCAACAAGGAGCGCTTCCAGTCGATCAGGCACCTGGGTGATCGACCTCGCCACGGCCGCTGACGCGGAGCCCACCCTGGATCTGATCATCGCCAACGGCCGGGTGGTGGACGGGACGGGGCGGCCCGCGTTCCGCGCCGACATCGGGATCGCGGGGGATCGCATCGTCGCGGTGGGGCAGGGCCTGTCGGGAGCGCCGGCCACCCTCGACGCGCGGGACCGCGTGGTCGCTCCCGGCTTCATCGACCTGCATTCTCATTCCGACCTGTGCGCGACCCTGCCCCTCCACCGCCAGGCCCCCTTGTTCGAAGGGCGCGTGCGGCAGGGGGTCACCACGGAGCTCCTCGGCAACTGCGGCATCGGCTGCGTCCCCCTCTTCGACCGGACCCGACGCGACATCGAGCGGGTGTGCGGCTTCATCGCGCCGGACGGAGTTCCCTGGTGCTGGGGCTCGTTCTCCTCCTACCTGGATCATCTCGAGGCGCAGGGATGCGTGCCGAACCTGGCCTCGCTCGTGGCGCACGGGCCCCTGCGGCTGGCGGCCATGGGGGCCCGGTCGGGCCGGCCCACCGAGGACGAGCAGGAGCTCATGGACCGACTGGCGCGCCAGGCGGTGGACGAAGGGGCCTTCGGGGTGTCTTTCGGGCTGATCTATCCCCCCGGCCAGTTCGCCGACACCGACGAGCTCGTGTCGGTGGCCAGAGCGGCGGCGGCGTCGGGGGGGTTCTGCGCGTTCCACCAGCGGGGCAGCAGTCTCGAGACCCTCACGCAGGCCGTGATGGAGCTGGTGGAGGTCGGCAGGCGAGGAGAAGTCCCGGTGCATCATTCTCACGTCGAGACAGTCGGCCGCCGTGCCTGGCCCGGCGCGTCCGGCGTCCTCCGCGTCGAGGAAGGCGCGGCCCGCGACGGGATCGAAATCACCGCCGACGTCATCCCGTACACGGCCGTGTGCACCACGATGCTCGCCCTCTATCCTCCCTGGTCGCTCGCCGGCGGCACGCAGGCCTTCCTGGATCGGCTGAAGGATCCGATCCAGCGGGCCCGCATGAAACAGGAAATCGAGGAGACCTCGCCCGTCTGGCCGCCCTGGGAGGGGGCCGGTCGCTGGACGATGAACATCGCCCGCGAGTGCGGCTGGGACCACATCCGGCTGGCGCACGTCGACG
>DAISWT010000199.1:0-5737 GCA_036826235.1 Acidobacteriota bacterium
GGGAGGGGATCGCGGTCGTCACGCCCCGGCGCCTCCGCCGCGGCGGGCCCGGCCGGATGTCCCGCGCCCGCGCCACGGAAACTTCGGGCGACCCGATCGCGGGCGCACGCGTCGCCCCGGCACAATCGGCCCCGCGTTGACTCAACCGCGCGCCACGATCGGCGGCAGAGGCGGCACCCTCTTCGCGAACACCTGCGACCAGTCCACCCGGGCCGTGGCCTGCATCATGACGAACAGGGTGATGACCGAGCCGACGGTGACGGTGAGACCGGTGTATCCCTCGAAGAAGAAGGCGTAGGAGAACAACACCAGGAAGACCAGCTGCGCCACCCCGGCCTGCAGGAAGGCGAAGCTCAGGCCGCCGACCAGCCTCAGATAGCTGACCACCAGGGCGATGCTCGTGGCCGAGGCGATCAGGAAGGCGGCGTGGATGTTGACGTGGTCCACGAGATAGGCGAGCAGGAGATGGAACGAGAAGAAAGCGGCCGACAAGAAGAAATAGTTCATCGGGTGCAGGCTGCGCCCGCTCAGGACTCCGAGCACGACGACCACGGTGAAGAAGAACAACAGGGAGACCGGCGCGAAGAAGGTGATGCGCGACGCCAGCGGCCCGGGATTGAGCCGGTTCGGAAGGTCGACCCCGATCCGCTGCCCGGTGATCAGGCTCTCGAAGGTCCAGGCCAGCTTCCAGCCCTTGCCGTCCCGGCTCTTGCCGCCGGGCGAGATGGTCCCGGCGGGGAAGTCGATCCCGTCGCAATCGGTCTTGACGTTCATGACGAAATCGCGCACCTGCGCCACCCCGGTGGGGGTGAAGGAATAGACCCAGTCCCCCAGGCCGCGGGAACGGTACGCCAGTTTCAACGTGGTCTCCCCGCCGGGAGGCAGGTCGGCCTGCGCGGTGATTCCCTGTGACAGGTCGCTTCCCGGCCGCACCTCGTGCCCGTCCAGCCTGAAGCTGAAGGCGTCGTACAGCGCCTCGGTCGACGGGAAGACGAAGTGGACGAAGATCGTGCGCGGGATGCTCTCGGGGTTGACCAGGCGGTATTCGCCCGCGAAGGTCACACCGTACGTGTCGTACCACAGGAGTCCCTTCTGTCTCTGGTCCAATGCGAGGGAGACATCGATCCGGCTCGAGGCGATCGACACGGGGTTGCGATCGATGACCGTCCTCGTCACGGGCTGCATGTAGGTCCCCCCCGCCAAATTCTGCTGCTGCACCTGCTCGACGACGACGCGCGATGTCTCGTACCAGGCGTCGGGGGCGGCCTGGTTGTGTTGTCCGCCCCACAGTTGCCTCACTTCCTTGGCGATCCGGGTGTCCGACTCCCCGGTGCGCACCACCAAAGACGTTCCGAGGAAAAGCCAGGCGAACGCGGTGCAGACGAAGATGAACGCGACGGCGAGCAGACGCTGGACGGTCATCGAGGGGCCTCCTGTGGAGCAGGTTGAAGTGTTCACGAGGAGGAAGATGCTCCTTCGCCCACCGGGAGACATGACCCGGGCGTGAGCGAAACATGAGATCTGGGTGAGGAGGCGTCGAGGCGCCCCGGTGTCAGCTCGGGCGACGCGTCAATCCGATGACAATCCCGGTGCCGAAAAACAGTCCCTCGAGGGCGCTCGACAGGGTGCGGGTGAGAGGGCCGGGGTCCGCCTCGCCCAGCATGTGGGCGAGGGGGGCAAGACCGACATGGGAGCCCTGGTAGGTATGGGCCAGGAGATTCAGGCTCGCCCCCACGAAATTACCGCCCAGATAGGTGACCATGATCCCTGAGGCGGCGCAGCAGGTGCCGCAGCAGAGCGCCGCTCCGGCACGCGCCAGGCCGCGGGGCGTGGCCATTCCTCCACCCTGCGGCCGGGGTGTCGAGAGCGCGTACCCGAGACCGGCGGCGCCGCCGAGCGCCGCACCCTCGAGCCCGCCCCCGAGCGACGAGAGATCCTGCCCGAACACCCCCTCGAGCGTGAAGCGCGCGGCGAGGTGAACGAAGAGACCCGTGACGCCGCCCGCGGCCGCGCCGCACAGCACGAGGGCCAGACCGCGGAACGACCGGGCGATTGCCTCCGCGAAAGCCAGGCCGGCGCCGATGCCGGCGGCCCCCGCACCACCGGCGCCGATGCCGATGAGCGCCAGCGCCACCGGAAGACCGGCCGGAGAGTCCGCTCCCGGGGCGAGCCGCAGCAGGAAACCGCCGAGAAGCCCCGCGCAGGCCCCTGCGAGAGCGCCGCCCGCCGACGCCGCGCCCCAGCGTGCGGAGGCGAGGCGCGCGGCGCGCCGCAGCCTCAATCCGACGAGGGCGATGACGGCGCGGGCCGATCCGGGCTGCCCGAGAAGCGGCACCGGTCCCGCGCCGGGGACGTCCCAGCGCGCGTCCCGGAGCAGCGCGCGCGCCCTGGCGTGGCCGGGACGCCGGTCCAGGCGGCGCAGCGCCTCCTCCGTGCCGAGAACGTGCAGCGTCTCGGCCGCCTCGCGGCGGATCTCGTCGGGATCGTCCGCCGCGGGCATCTCGCTTCCGAGGAGCCGCCCCAGGGCCGACTCGAACGGATCCCCGCCGGCCGCCCCGGACGGCCCCAGGCCCGCGGACGGCCCCACGCCCGCGGACGGCCCCGCCATCGTGATCGCCGCCGCGGTCATCGGCAAAGCACCGGGTCTCTCCGGGAGCCCCGCTTGAGGATCGACGGGATCGGCCTCAGGTTCTTCGAAGACGCCGGGATGGATGAAGCGGTAGCCGTGGCGCGACACGGTGCGGATGAAGGCCGGTTCGCGGGCGGTGTCATCGAGCGCGCGCCGCAACGTCCGGATCGCCTGGCTCAGGGCGCCGTCCGAGACGACCACGTCGTACCACACCACGTCGAGGATGTCGCGCCGGTGCACGGCCTGGTCGCGGCGCTCGAGGAGGAGGACCAGAAGGTCGAAGTATCGCGGGATGAGCGGGACTTCCCGGCCATCGCGGATCAGGATCCGCCGGGAAGGGGACACCGTGAACTCCGCGAAGCGGTAGCGCGGCTTCATCGGGGACCGGGCATGTCCCGGCGGGCGCCGGAACGATCTCCTAGTTGATGGCGCAGGAACCCGGGCCGCGCGGGTCGCCGCACGTGCCGCACGACCCCGTCTCCCCGGCGGGCGCCGCGTCGCCGGGGGAGCGGCCGCCGCCGTTGCCGACGGCGAAGGTCGAGAAGAGCTTTTCCAGATCCTCGCTTTTGCATTGGGGGCACGAAGGCCGGGCCGTCCCCATCACCAGCGCCTCGAAGCGCCGCGAGCATTGCCGGCAAAGGTACTCGAACAGCGGCACCGATTCTCCCGTCGCGCTCAAGGCGCGTTTCTAGGCGAAAGAATACCGGGGGCGGCGGGAAAAGGGAAGCGGTGATGCAGCGACGTCCACCCCCAGGGCGGCGAGGATCTCGCGCGCGGCGCGGCGGCCGCTGAGATACGCGCCGTGCACGGTCTGGTAGTGCGGCGCGGCCGCGGTCGCCTCGCCGGCGAAGTGCAGGCCCTCGAGCGGCGTGGCGAGGACGGAGCGCTCGAGGGAGCCGCCGGGACTGGTGAACGAGTAGGAGCCGTGGGAGTAGGGATCACGGATCCAGTCGCGCAACGAAGACCACTTCAGACGCTTCCGCGCTCCGGACGACGGGAACGCTTCCTCGACCCAGCCGAGGGCGCGCTCGCGTCCGGCCTCCTCGCCGAGATCGCTCAGCTCCTGCGCCGCCGTGCCGGTGATCCAGCCGAGGAGCAGGGGCGCCCCGGTGCCGGCCGGGTGCGGGTCCCAGAACGAGACGCGCCCGCCGCGCGTGCTCCATCCCGGGAGTCCCGGAACGGCGTCCCGCCAGAACCACGCGTCGAACAGGAAATGGACCACCACGACGCGCCCCATCCTGAGGGACTGGATCGCCTTCAGCTTCCACCGCGGCAGGCCGGGGGAGAACACCGGCGTGTCGCTCTGCAGGACGCCGATCGGCAGGGTGACCACCGCGCGCCGCGCGCGCGCCGTCTCTTCGCGGCCGCTTGTCTCGTAGGACACGACCGCACCCAGGCGGCCCCAGGCGATCTGCCGCACGACGCACGACAGGCGCACGCGCTCTCCCAGGAGCTCGGCCAGCTTGCGCGGCAGCCGGTCGTAGCCTCCCACGACCTGGTAGTTCCGATCGAAGTAGCTGTCCCAGGCGGCCTCGTCCTCCATGGCGGCCCGCAGGCTGACTTCGGCCGGCTCGGCCGACCACGAAAGGGCGTGCTCGGCGACGCTCTCCTGCTCCTCGGCGCTGAACTTCAGGTCGTCGAGGAACTGCTGGAACGAGGTGTCGTCGCCACGGTAGGCATGGAAGGCGCGCGTCAGCCGGCCCTCGATCTCTTCCTCGCGCGCGGGATCGGGCCTCTGGAACCCGCCCGCGGTTGACCAGGGCCAGGTGACCCAGTCCACGAACGGACGCGTCTCGACACCGAACTCGCGCACCAGCTCCCAGGTCGGCGCGCGCGATCCGTGGATCATCTGCGCCCCGATCTCGATTCCGTGCGGCGCCGGCTCGTGCAGGGTCTGGATCCGGCCACCAACCCGGTCGCGCGCCTCCAGCACCACCACGTCGAGCCCGGCCCGCGCCAGATCCCGCGCCGCCGCCAGTCCGGACATGCCGGCGCCGATCACGACGACATCGTGGGATTTCTGGATGAGCGAGCGGCCGCAGCCCTGCAGGGCGACCCCGGCGCCGGCCAGCGCGGCGGTCTGGAGGAAGTTTCGGCGCGTGAGATGGGCCATGGATCGCGGCGGCTCCTGGAGCGGGGGATTCTAGCCCAATTCAAGGTGGTGCGGACCTTGTTGCACGAGGGCAGCAATGATCAATGTAAGTGCCAGATTCGCATCCTCTTAGCCGAGATCTGAGGTTCGTCGGTAGCTATAAAGTGGAGCGCCAAGCGGAAGACACGGATAACGTCACAGTATCCGGTCTGTTCCGCGCTTCCGCGTGGAGCGTGAGCAACAACCTCCGCACCACCATGGAGGGCGTCAGACGATCCAGATGTATTGGGTGGCGAAGAAGAGGACGAAGCCCAGGGCCGATCCGCCCGCGCCGACGATGACGCTCGTCCGGTCGAGCCATCCGTGCCAGGCGGCGAAGAGAACGTAGACCAGCGTCCCGGCCTGGACCAGCGGCGCTACGAGAGGGACGAAGAACACGACAACGGAAAGGACTCCCAGGGCCCGTGCCCAGCGCGATGCGGCGCGCGCGCCGGGAGGGACGGCGGGGCGGACGTCTGCCGGGGGGGCGCCGTCAGTCATGCTTCGGCATCCTGTAGAGGCCGAGGTTCATCAGGTTGATGACGGCGTTGACGGCGATGTAGCGCAAGGGTTCGCCGGGGAGGTCGAGCGTCGGTCTCAGCATCCAGGCCGGCGGCTTCTCGCCATGGAGCATGCCGGCCAGGAAGAAACCGGCCTTGCTCCCCATGGCGATGCCGTGGCCGCAGTATCCGCCGCAATAAATGATGTTGCCGGAAGCCCCCGCGACGCCGATGATCGGCTCCTGGTCGGCCGTGCAGCCCATCGGTCCGGTCCACGTGTGCTGGAAGGGGTAACGCGCGAGGGCCGGGAACGATTTCGCCATGCAGCGATGGAGCGCGGGGAACAGGAAGCCGTCTCCACTGTAGTGCAGCCCGTTGTCATAGAAGTAGCGCGCCCCGGCCCCGACCAGCACCCGCCCGTTCGGCGCCTTGCGCCCCCACATGTACATCTCGCCGGAGGTCATCACCAGGATGCTG
>DAISWT010000200.1:0-5719 GCA_036826235.1 Acidobacteriota bacterium
CGCTTCAGACATAACCTCCATAAATCGCTTGACAGGTTAGACATCTCACGGTAACGTCTAACCGGTATTATACACTTAGCCAGTTAGGAGGGGTCACGAGGAGGTCGCCCATGATCGCCCGCATCTGGAGGGGGGTCACCGCTCAGGAGAAGTCCCAGCCGTTCCTGGAGCAGCTCGAGAGGACCGGCGTGAAGGATTGCGCGGCCACGCCGGGGAACCGCGGCGTGCTCGTCCTGCGCCGGCCCGCCGAACGCGGCGCGGAGTACCTGTTCATCTCGTTGTGGGACTCGATCGACGCGATCGCGCGTTTCGCCGGGCCGGACATCGACAAGGCGGTCTATTACCCGGAGGACCGCCAGTACCTCCTCGAGCTGGAGACCGGCGTCGCGCACTACGAGGTGGCGGTCTCCGCTGCACGGTCGCTCTTCGCGCAGAGCTCGCGGCCCGGCGCGGGCGGGGGTAATCCGGCGTGCTAAGATGCATGCCGTGGACATCGTCAACCCGGCCGTCGATGAGTACCTGCGCCGCGTCGCCCCCTCCGGCGAGGGAGTGCCTCTGGAGATGGAGCGTCTCGCCGACCGCCGGCACTTTCCGATCGTCGGCCCGCTGGTGGGACGCCTGCTCTTCCTCCTGGCCCGATCGATCGGCGCCCGTGACATCTTCGAGTGCGGCTCCGGGTTCGGCTACTCCGCCTACTGGTTCGCCCAGGCGCTGCCCGCCGGCGGCCGGGTCATCCTGACCGAGGGGTCGGCGGAGAACTGCGCCAGCGCGCGAGGGTTCCTGAGCCGCGCCGGCCTGATGGACAGGGCGGCGATCGAGAAGGGGGACGCCCTGGAGATCTTGCCGCGCCATCCGGGCCCCTTCGACATCATCTTCTGCGACATCGACAAGCGCGATTACCCACGGGTCTATCCACTCATGAAGCCGCGCCTGCGGGCCGGCGGTCTGTTCATCTGCGACAACATGCTTTGGTCGGGTCGCGTCGCCGACGCCGATCGTCAGGACGACGACACGCGCGGGATACGCGAACTGACGCGTCTTCTGTACGCCGACGGCGATTTCCACACCAGCATCGTGCCCCTGCGGGACGGCGTGAGCATCGGTCTCAGGCTCTGACGCGGGTGACGCCACATGGGCTCAGGCCTTGGGGGCGGCGGGATCCTCCTCGGGGTGATCTCGGACACGCACGGGCTGGTGCGACCCGAGGCGCTCCGGGCGCTGCACGGGTCGGAGCTGATCGTCCATGCGGGGGACATCGGCGGACCCGAGGTCCTGCAGACGCTGCGCAGCGTGGCGCCGGTGGTCGCCGTCCGCGGGAACAACGACCGGGGGAGCTGGGCCGACCACCTCAAGGGCACCGAAATCGTCCAGGTCGGTCAGGTCCGCCTCTATGTCCTGCACAGCATCCGCGATCTCGATCTCGACCCGTCTGCCGCCGGCTTTCGGGCCGTCATCAGCGGCCACTCGCACCGTCCCTCGGTGGAGGAACGCGAGGGCGTGCTCTACCTGAACCCGGGAAGCGCCGGCCCGAGGCGGTTCTCCCTGCCGATCGCGCTGGCGCGCCTGCGCGTCCGGGCGGGTCTACTTGATGCGGAGATTTGCGAATTACCCGTCCCGCCGAGGGGCTCGATGATTTCTTAGGAGGTAGCGACCATGATCGACCACGCTGTCCTGCGGGTGAAGGATCTCGGGAAGAGCCGCCGTTTCTATGCCGCGGCTCTGGCGCCGCTGGGGTACCGGGTGCTGAAGGAATTCCCGGGCTTCGTAGGCCTGGGGGCGGGGGACAAGACCGACATCTGGATCGGGCAGGCCGAGCCGACGACCACGGGCGTGCACCTGGCGATCGCGAGCCGCGACCGCAGGACGGTCGACGCATTTCACGCCGCGGCCCTGAAGGCGGGCGGGAAGGACAACGGCGCTCCCGGCGTGCGCGCTCACTATCACCCGCACTACTACGGGGCCTTCGTCATCGATCTCGACGGGAACAACATCGAAGCCGTCTGCCACGACGCCAACGGCTGAAGACCCGCGGCGGCTCAAGGGAGGCCTTCATCGGCGCTCCCGCCGGGTTGACCGCTTCCGGCCGGGACGCCGACCGTGCGATCGGATCCCGGGGGCCACGGCGGTCTTGGAGCGGTGTCTCGGCCGCTTCCCGTCCCCCTGGGCGCCCTCCCTTCGGCCTGCCGATGACCGCGTGATCCAGTCGCGGGCGGTCTCGAGGTCGGCGAGCCAGGGGGCGGCGCCGCTGTCGGAGGGGGCGCGCCAGTCGCTGCGCGGCGAGAGCGATCCGCCCGATCCGACTTTCGGCGCGTTTGGCAGCGCCGAGCGCTTGAACTGGCTGGAGCGGAAGAAGCGATCGAGGAAGACTCCGAGCCAGCGGAGGATTTCCGCCAGCGTGTAGGGACCGTCGGCCGGACCGCCGGGGGCGTCGCGCGCCCAGGCGCAGGCCTCGAGATAAGTCACCTTCGCCGGCCGGTACCCACGCCGGGTGATGTAGTAGAGGCTGAAGTCGTGCAGGTCGAACGGCCCGACGGCCTGCTCGGTGCTCTGGGCCGGGGTCGCGTTCTCCGATCCGGGAACCAGCTCGGGGCTGATGGCGGTGGCGAGGACATCGTGCAGGACCGCGGACGCCTCGTCGCCGATCTCCTTCCGTCCGGCGGCCCACCCGATGAGGTGGCGGATGAGCGTTTTCGGCACGGAGGCGTTCACGTCGTAGTGCGCCATCTGATCGCCGACGCCGTAGGTGCACCACCCCAGGGCCAACTCGCTGAGATCGCCGGTCCCGACCACCAGGGCCCCGTGCCGGTTCGCCAGCCGGAACAAATGGCTCGTGCGCTCGCCCGCCTGCACGTTCTCGAAGGTCACGTCGTAGACCCTCCGTCCCTCGGCGTAGGGATGACCGATGTCCTTGAGCATCTGCTCGCTGGAGGGGCGGATGTCAATCACACCGCTCGTGACACCCAGGGCCTGCATTAGCCGGAGAGCGTTCTGCTGGGTGCGCTCGGACGTGGCGAACCCGGGGAGAGCATAGGCCATCACATTCCTCCGCGGCAGGTCGAGCCGATCCATCGCCCGGGCGGAGACGATGAGCGCCTGCGTCGAGTCCAACCCGCCGCTCGCGCCGATGACGACCTTCTTGATCCCCGTGGCACGCAGGCGCTGCACCAGGGCGCCGACCTGAATGTTGTACGCCTCGTAGCAGCGCTCGTCCCGCTCCGGCGCGCCGGACGGCACGAACGGGTGACGCTCCACCCGCCGCCGCAGGAGGACGGGGCGGGGCGGCGGGACGAACGAGAACGGCACCATCCGCAGACCGGCGATCGCAGCGGCATGCGCTGTGGCGCAGTCCACGAACGAGGTGACGCGCATGCGCTCCTGCACCAGCCGGTCCAAGTCGAGATCGGCCGCGATCACCTGGCTGTCGTCGCGGAAGCGCTCCGACTCGGCCAGAAGCTCGCCGTTCTCATAGATCATCCCGTGGCCGTCCCAGGCGAGGTCGCCCTGCCCCGCCGCGGCATAAAGATAGGCGGCGACGCAGCGTCCCGACTGGCTGGCCGCGAGCAGTTGGCGGTAGGAGGTCTTGCCCACGGTGATGTTCGAAGCCGACAGGTTGGCGAGCACCGTCGCCCCGCGCAGCGCCGCGTAGGTGGAGGGGGGAATCGGGGCCCAGACGTCCTCGCAGATCTCCACGTGCAGCGCCAGGTCAGGCAACTCGTCGCAGCGGAACACCAGGTCGGCGCCCACGGGCACGCGCTGCCCGAGCACGGTGACCTCGCGCTCGAGCGCATCGCGAGACGATGCGAACTGGCGCTTCTCGTAGAACTCGCGGTAATTAGGGAGGTAGGTCTTCGGGACGATCCCCAGAATGCGTCCGCGCGACAGCACCACGGCGCAGTTGAGCAGGCGCCCCTCGAGCCGGAGCGGCGCCCCGACGACGAGCAGCGCCGCCTGTCCGCCCGTCGCCCTGACGAGCACCGCGGCGGCGTCGAGGACCGACCTGAGGAGGGCCTCCTGCTGGTGCAGGTCCTCCAGCGAGTACCCGGACAGCGCCAGCTCCGGGAACAGCACGATCGCGGCGCCCTCCCCAGCGGCGCCGGCGTACAGCCGTTCGATCTGCGCCGCATTGCCGGCGGGGTCGGCGAGCGCGACGCGCGGGATCGCCACCGCGGCGCGCACGAAATTCTGCGCGTAGAGATCGAAGAAACTGCGCTCGCCGGGGGGCATGCTCGTCTCCGGGTCTCTGATATCTGGGCGGGATTGTATCCAGTCGGGCCCCGGCGACGCAAAAGGCCGGCGGGAGGCGCGCCGATCCTCGCGCCGGAACCTCAGGGACGAGCGGCGAACAAGCGAAGCAGGCGGCTCTCGACCGCCTCGAGGGAGAGGGAGCTGGGGGCGGGGCTGCCGTCCGGCGCCGCGCGATAGAGACGCGACTCCAGCGAGTCGTCGCCGGTGTAGGTCCAGCAGCCGCCGCCGGCGGTCTCCATCCGGTCGAACTCGGCGGCGATGTCGGAGAGATCGAAGCGCGTCCCGCGCGGCGGCGTGACCGTCTCGAACCAGGAGAAGATCTGGAACGCCATCTCGAACAGCCAGCGGCCGTCAGCGCGCGTGGCCGTCAGCACCCGGTGGTGGCGGGCCACGTTGAACCGCGCCATCTCGTCGAGCGGCTCGCTCGCTTCGATCACGGTCAGACGGCCAGCGTCGTGCTCGCGCACGCGGGCCACGTCCTTGATCCGCATCATCGACTTCATGTAGGAGGCCAGGCGCCCCGACCAGAGCCCCTTGTAGGCGGCCGCCCCGTCGAGCAGATCCGGGAGCATCACGAGGAGACGGTCGTAGACGATCTGGTAACGCTCGTGCTCGGGCAACCCGCGGATCTCGGACGCGATGGGCGATCGGCGCTCGTCGTCGAAGGCGGTCGCCACGCAGTCGAACTTGAACGCGTCCGGAGTGGTGAACTCGCCGAAATCGCCAGTGCGCGCCGCCTGCACCAGCACTTTCTCGTGCCGCAGCGCCTCGTCCGGGCGCAGGACGGCGTAGACCGACAGGAGACCGTCCGTGTCGAAGTGGTTGTTGGTGACGAGGGAGACCCCCCGGAGCCAGTCGGCGCGTCCGGGATCGCGCGCGAGCTTCAGCGCCATCTGGGTCGACGTGTCGGCCTTGAGATGAGGGGGGCTGCGGTTGCCGGGCCAGTGGCTGAGGTTCAATCCGCCATCGACGACGCCGTCCACGCACAGGAACGGGACGCTGTTCAAACGCTCGTCATAGAAGGTGAAGACCATGACTCCGCCCGGAGACAGAGGACTATATCGTGTCGCGCCGGCCGCCGCAAATCTCGGGTGATTGACTCACCCGGGGGGGTAGGCTAGAGTACCGCCCCGAGATGGCCGCGCGCCTCGAGCCCGCCGTTGTCCCTCCGAAAGCCTGTCATGTCCCGGTTGCAGCGACCATCGCGGCCTGCGCCGCGCTGGGGGGACTCCTTTACGCCCTGGAGGGATGTCACCCGGGGAACGCCGACAGCGAGGCGATCCGCGCTCTGGTCGCGAAGGAGGTCACGGCGATCAACACCAGGGACCTGCCTGCGCTGTCGGAGATCTGGTCGAAGGACAAGGACATCCTCTTGTTCGATGTGCCGCCGCCGGGCCGCTTCCAGGGGTGGGACCAGATCGGGCCGCTGTGGAAGGGCTTCTTCGACAAGGTCTCCGACGTCCACCTGTCGGTC
>DAISWT010000201.1:0-5717 GCA_036826235.1 Acidobacteriota bacterium
ACGATCGCGCGCGCACCGGCGGGAAGTATAGGTTCCGGTTACAGAAGGGTCAAATAGGCGAGACGAGTGACAAAAATTGGCCATCCTGGGCGCTAGTGCGGCCTCGGGTTAAAGGGCCGAGCGGTCCGGGACGGATCCAGCCGTAGCTCGAACGCCGGCCGCAATGCGGCGGCGACGGGGAGCAGGAGCTCGGGGCGCTTCAGGTAGAAGGAGACAGCGAAGCTCTGCCGGGAGAAGGTGCGACGACAGGCGGCGCAGCGGAAGCGGGGAACGGCCGGGCGCCGGCGTGTGGCGTAGGACCCGTGGCGCCGGAAGCCGCTAGGCCGACCCGCTGCATGGTGCGCCGGGCAATCGGGCCAGGGGCAGAAGCGGGGGAAAAAGTGTTGCAGTCGCTCGACCGGTGTGCGTGGCCAGTACACACCGCCGCAGAGATCAAACCGCATGCCTGCAGGACACCCGTCCCAAGTGCGCAGAACTCTCCTGCGGGCCGGCCCGTCCGCCTGCGACCCGACGCGTCCGCCCCCCTACGCCACAAGCTCCGCACCACGTTGCTAGGTCTCGAGGAAGAGCTCTTTGGTGTCGTCGTCGAACGCGAACAGCTCAGCGTACCGGGCCCAGCTGATGGCGATGTCGAGCTGCTCCGACGCGGCGTCGCCGAACTCGGCCTGCAGGCGTTCCAGGAAGAACGTCTCGGCGATGCGTTGATCGTCGTCCTGCTGTAGGGTCTCGTAGATCCAGCGGATGGTCGGATGACGCAGGATGCGGCCGGCGACGATCTCCTTGCGGGCCGCGATGCCGGCGTCCGCGAACGCCTGTCCGAGGGGCGTCAGGACGATGTCTCCGGCCTCGACGCGGGCGAACCCGAGGATCTCCGCCGCCTCGACCACCGGGAGGAGGTCGTCCAGCTCGAGGTGCAACTCGCCGCCGAGGCGGTGCAGGTCGGCGCGCCCCCCTTCCTCCCTGACCTTTTCCATCAGACCCGCGAGGCGATTCAGACGAGCCACCGGCAGCTTGGTCTTGCGGCCGGGCTGCCCCGGGGCGGTCCCGAGCGCCTCCGCCTCCGTTTCGGTCTTGCCGGCCACCAGCGCGTAGACCTTGTCCAGGGTCGCCACGCAGGCGGTGTCCTTCCGGTGCCGGGGATGCCGGAGCGCGACCTGAATCTCGGCGACCACCCGGCCGGGGTCCTTGTCCATGATGACGATGCGGTCCGCAAGCTCGACCGCCTCCTCGATGTTGTGGGTGACCATGAGGATCGCCTGCGTCGGGATCGCCTTGTTGAGCCACAGCTCCAAAAGCTCGCCACGCAGCGCCTCGGCCGACAGCACGTCGAGGGCGGAGAACGGCTCGTCCAGGCAGAGCAGCTCGGGCTCGACCGCCATGGCCCGCGCGAATCCTACCTTCTGCCGCATGCCGCCGGAGAGCTCCCGCGGGTAGGCGGTCTCGAAGCCGTCGAGACCCACCGTGTCGATCAGCTTCACCGCCCGCACCCGGCGCTCGGGGAGCGCGACGCCGCGCGCCTTCAGGGCCACCTCGACGTTCTCCTGGACGGTGAGCCAGGGATAGAGGGCGAAGGTCTGGAAGACGATGGTGGCGTGCGGGTTGATCCCGTCGAGCGGCCGGCCCCGGTACAGAACCGAGCCGGCGGATGCCGGCGTCAGCCCGGTGATGATGCGCAGGAGCGTCGACTTGCCACAGCCGGAGGGGCCCAGCAGGCAAACGAACTCGCCCGCCCGGATCCGCAGGCTCACGTCCTGGACCGCCACGAATCTCCTGGGGCCGGTGCCGTAGGCCTTGACGATGCCCCGGAGCGAGAGCAGGTCGGTTTCGGGCTGCGCTTCGACGAGGGTCGGCATCATTCCATCCTGTAGCGCTGTTCCGCCATGCGATACATCCACCGCCAGAAGGTGCGGTTGATCAGGACCACTGTGACCACCAGTGCGAGCGTGGAGGCCAGGAGCAGAGGGTAGTCTCCCTTGATGGTCGCCGAGGCGATGAGGGAGCCGATGCCGATCGTGGAATGGGAGTGTCCCGCGAACTCCACATGCTCGGCGACGATGCTGGCGTTCCAGGCCCCCCCCCCGGCCGTGATCGCCCCGGTGACGACGTAGGGGAAGATCGCCGGGAGGATCAGTACCCGCCAGCGCTCGAGCCAGGGCAGCCGCAACAGCTCCGTGGTGAAGCGCAGGTCCTGCGGGATGGCGGAGGCGCCGGCGATGACGTTGAACAGGAGGTACCACTGGGTTCCCATCAGCATCAACACGATTGCGGCCAGGTTGAGGCCTCCCGCAGAGGACAGGAGCACCAGCACGATCACCGGGAACAGAGCCGTGGCGGGGATCGCCGCGACGACCTGGACGACCGGCTGCAGCAGGGAGGCGAGCCGCCGGTTCATCCCGATGGCGACGCCCAGGGGCAGGGTCCAGGCCAGGGCCACCACCAGCGCCGCGCCCACGCGCAGGAATGTCGCCAGGAGCCCGAGGCCAATCGGTCCGAGGGATACGGCCGGCAACGTGGCCAGAAGACGCGCCGCGCGGTACGCGCCGTACAGCAGGGCGGCTCCGGCGAGGCCGGCGACGCCGATGGCGCGCAGAGAAAGACGGGTCTCGGCCAAGCCCTCGAGGGGCGCGGCGACCCGGCCGCTCAGCCGCCGGTGCAGGAGGCCGTCCACCCTTTCCGACAGGGGTGTGATCACGCGGGTCAGGACCCGCTCTACCAGCCACGATCGGGACAGCAGATCGTGGAACCAGGAGCGCGGTGCCTCCTCGCCCGCAACCGCGTCGAGGCGGAACTTGTCCGCCCACGCCAAAAGAGGGCGCCACAGGAGCTGATCGATCAGGACGATGGTGACGACGAGCGCGCCGACACCGGACGCGACGGCGTGCAGGTCGCCGCGGTTGGCTGCGAGCTGGAGGTACGCCCCGAGCCCCGGGAGCCGGAAGTCCCGCGAGCCGACGGTGAAGATCTCGGCGGCCATCAGGAAGAACCACCCTCCGGCCCAGCTCATCATGCTGTTCCAGATCAACCCCAGCGCCGCGAACGGCAGCTCCAGCGTCTTAAATCGCAGCCACGGGTCGAGGCGGAAGACGGCGGCCGCCTCGCGCAGCTCGGTCGGAATCGTGGTGATCGACTGGTAGAAGCTGAAGGTCAGGTTCCACGCCTGGGAGGTGAAGATCAGGACGATGGCGGCGATCTCGGCCGCCACCTTCTGGGGCAGCACCGCGCTCAGGCCCAGAAGCACCACCGGCAGGAACGAGAGGATCGGGACGCTCTGCAGGACGTCGAGGAGCGGCATCAGGACTCGCCGGGCGGTCCGGCTGAGCGCGGCGGTGTAGCAGTAGGTCACGCTGAACCCCAGGGACAGAACGTACGCGGCCGTCATGCGCGCGGTCGACAGCAGGGCGTAGTAAGGCAGCGCGGCCGGCGACAGGGAGATCTCCGGCCCGCGGACCACCGCCGGCGCGCGCCAGGCGAAGCTGAGGGCGGCGTACAGAAGCGCCGCCAGCCCCAGAACGACCAGGGCGTCACCGGTGGTGAACCCCGGGGAGCGGGGCAGGGCGGGGCTGAACCGGAAGCGCACCATCACCTCCCGTTGCGGGCAGGAGATTCTAGTCCGTCGGCGGCAGAACGGTCCGCCAAAATTGACTCATCACTGCCCGTGGTCTAGAATTTCGCGCTCACAACGCGCGCCTTCCGGAGGTCATCCCCGCCATGGAGCAGGACATCAAGAGGATCAACGATCTGGTGGCCCGGGAGTCGATCTTCGTCGAGCAGGTCCTGGGCGAGGTCCGCAAGGTCATCGTGGGCCAGAAGACACTTCTGGACCGTCTGCTGATCGGTCTCCTGGGCGGGGGCCACCTGCTCCTGGAGGGGGTGCCCGGCCTGGCCAAGACCCTGTCCGTGAAGACCCTCTCCGACGTCATCGAGGTGAAGTTCCAGCGCATCCAGTTCACGCCCGACCTGCTGCCGGCCGACCTGATCGGCACGATGATCTTCAACCAGAAGGACGGGCAGTTCGTGCCGCGCAAGGGGCCCCTGTTCGCCAACATCATCCTGGCGGACGAGATCAATCGCGCCCCGGCCAAGGTGCAATCGGCCCTCCTCGAGGCGATGCAGGAGATGCAGGTGACGATCGGCGACACCACCTACCCACTGGCGCCGCCGTTCCTGGTCCTGGCGACTCAGAACCCGATCGAACAGGAGGGGACCTACCCTCTCCCGGAGGCCCAGGTCGACCGGTTCATGCTGAAGATCCGGGTCGACTACCCGAACAAGACGGAGGAGCGCGACATCCTGGAGCGCATGACCGGGCCGGATCACTTCGACGTGCGCAGGGTGATCAAGCCGGCCGACATCCTTCGGGCCCGCGAGGTGGTCGGCCAGGTGTACATCGACAACCGTATCAAGGACTACATCGTCGAGATCGTGTTCGCCACGCGCCGGCCGGAGGACTACAAGCTGGACATCAAGGGTCTCGTGCAGTTCGGCGCCTCCCCGCGTGCCACCGTGTTCCTGGCCGTCGCCTCGAAGGCGCACGCGTTCATCCGCGGCCGCGGGTACGTAACCCCGGAGGACGTGAAATCGATCGCCTTCGATGTCCTGCGCCACCGGATCATCCTGTCGTACGAGGCGGAGGCCGAGGACGTCACCACCGAGCAGATCATCCAGAGAGTGCTCGACACGATCGAAGTCCCTTGAGGGCCCGCCCGGCCCCCGAGACCGCGCCGCCGCGGCGCAGGGTCGCCCGACCGATGCTTCCCGCTGACATTCTCAAGAAGGTCCGGCGCATCGAGATCCGCACCAACCGCCTGGTGAACGAGTCCCTGGCGGGGGAGTACCACTCCGTGTTCAAGGGCCGGGGCATGGAGTTCTCGGAGGTGCGCGAGTACCAGTTTGGCGACGACATCCGGAGCATCGACTGGAACGTCACCTCGCGCATGGGGCACCCCTACGTGAAGAAGCACGTGGAGGAACGCGAGCTGACCGTGATGCTGCTGGTGGACTTCTCGGCCTCCGGGGAGTTCGGCACCCGCCGACAGTTCAAGCGAGAGATCGAGGCGGAGATCTGCGCCATTCTCGCGTTCTCGGCGATCAAGAACAGCGACCGCGTCGGGTTGATCGCCTTCACCGATCGGATCGAAAAATTCCTGAGCCCGCGCAAGGGGAAGGACCACGTCCTGCGCGTCGTGCGCGAGGTCCTGTACTTCCGTCCGCGCGGCCGCGCCACCGATCTGGCGGGGGCGCTGCAGTTCATGTACCGGACGGTCACCAAGCGGGCCGTGGTGTTCGTGATCTCCGACTTCCTGGCGCATGGGTACGAGCAGCCGCTGCGCGTCGCGGCGCGCAAGCACGACGTGATCGCCATCACGGTCACCGATCCGCGCGAGGAGGACCTGCCGCCCATCGGCCTTCTCGACCTGGAGGACGTCGAGACCGGCGAGCGCGTCATCGTGGACGCGTCGAACCGTCGCACCCGAGAGCTCTACAGAAAGTGGGCGCTCGGCCGTCGCGCCGCCCGCGAAGCCCTGTTCCGGGCCAACGCCATCGACAATCTGGAGCTGTTCACCGATCGCTCCTACGACGTGTCCCTGGTCCGATTCTTCCACAGGCGGGCGCGGAGGATGAGCCGGTGAGGCGGCCGCTCGCGCGCCGCCCGCGGGGCCCGGGGAGGGCCGGCGCCTGCGCCTTTCTGCTCGTCCTGGTGGTCGGCTCGTCACCGC
>DAISWT010000202.1:0-5701 GCA_036826235.1 Acidobacteriota bacterium
CGATGGCTCCCGCCAACCTTCGGCGGCAAGCGCCAGACCCCGCCGCGTCCGGCCGATCTGGGCGTCGGTGCGCCATTCGGCGCCCAGCCGGTCCGCCAGCAGGCGCGTGTAGCGCGCCCTCACATTGAAATCGGTATCGCCCGCGAAGTCGTTCAGGAAGTTCACGCCGAAGCGCAGCGAGCGCGGGCCCCACGGCTTCTCCCGCGCCCGGATGACCAGGTCGGTCCGCTCGCCCGACGGCTCGAGAGTGAAATCGACCCGCTCGAACTCTCCCAGCTCGTAAAGCCGCCCCAGGTCGGTCTGCAGCGTCGCCAGATCCAGGTCCGAGTCCGGCCGCGTCCTGATGCGCCGGCTGAGAACGCGCGGGTCGACGTCGGGCGGGGCGTCGATCCGGACCGCGGCGATCCGCGCCGGCGTCGTGAGAGCGGCCCGCAGGGCGGCGTTGCGGGCCGCATACGCCTCCTCGGTCAGCGCGTACGGGGCCAGCGCGGCGCGGCGGTCCAGGATCGCCTCATGGCCGATCGGCAGGATCGCCCGCGCCTGGAAGAAGCTGCCCGACGTGGCACCCGGCAGATCGGGCCGGATCAAGAGGTCCGCGGCGGCCGCCTGGGCTTCGACGTTGCCGTGCGTCAGCATGCCGGTCACCTGGCGGGTCACATCGGTCACCGACCGGATGGCCGACGGAGGGTCGAGCGGCGTGCTGATGTCGATCGCGATGACGACGTCGGCGCCCATCTCACGCGCCACGTCCACGGGGAGGTTGCGCACCAGGCCGCCGTCCACCAGCAGCCGTCCGTCAATCTCGATCGGCGCCACCAGCCCCGGCAGGCTCATGCTGGCGCGCAGGGCGTCGGCCAGCTTCCCCCGCCGCAGGACCACCATCGACCCGCTGCCGATGTCCGTCGCCACCGCACGGAACGGGATCGGCAGGGTGTCGAAGTCCTCGACACCGGCCGCCCGCAGCGTCAGCGACTCCAGCACGAAGCCGATCTTCTGACCCGCGATGAGACCGCGCGGCAGGGCGATCCGGCCGTCCTTGATGCCGACCTCGACCTCCGCCAGATCGGCGACGTCGTCCTGCTTGCGGCGGAAGGACAGGTCGCGGCGCGGCGGGCGGTCGTTGAACAGATTGCCCCAGTCGACCGTTTCGATGACGTCCTCGATCTCCCGCGGCGACATCCCGGTGGCGTAAAGCCCGCCGACGATCGAGCCCATGCTGGTGCCGGCGATGCAGTCGACCGGAACGCGCAGCTCTTCGAGCGCCTGCAGAGCGCCGATGTGCGCGAACCCGCGCGCCCCGCCGCCGCTCAGTGCGAGGCAGATCTTCGGGCGTGCCCCGGGGCCGCCGCCCAGGGGAGGGGGCGGCTCGCCGGTGGCCGGGGCGTCGCCCGCCGCCGCGCTGCCCGCGAGGAGCAGGAGCCCCAGGCTGGCCGCCGCCCTGCCTGCGCGGTGCCGATCGAGCCGGCCGGTCAAGGCTGGATGGTGGTAGTGAGTGTGACCGTCCTGCCGCCACGCAGGACCGTCACTGTGGCCGGGTCGCCGGGGCGCAGCTCGGTGATCTTCTGCCGCGCCGTGGCGAGACCGTTCGGCTCGGCCAGGGAGACCCCCTGGATGGCCAGGACGATGTCGCCGCCGACGATCAGATCCTCGTCGCCGATCGTGGCCCGCATCGTTCCCCCCTTCAGACCGGCGCGCTCGGCCGGTGAGTCCGCCGCGATCCGCTGCACCAGCACGCCGACCCCGGGCGGCGGGACATTGAACACCTGCGCCAGGTCGCCCGACAGCATGTAGCCGTTGACGCCGCTCCAGAACGATTTCTGTTCCAGCATGAGCTGGCGCGCGACCTTGGAGGTGATGGCGAACCCCAGTCCCTCCGATCCGCCCGAGTGGGACAGGATGTAGCTGACGATGCCGATGATCTCGCCCTGCAGGTTGAACATCGGCCCGCCGGAGTTCCCCTGGTTGACCGCCGCGTCGGTCTGGAAGTACTCCGCGCGCGACATGCCGCTGAACGTGGCGTTCGGCCTCCGGCGGCCGCTGATGTACCCGACGGTGAGCGTGTGGCTGACCCCCAGGGGAGCGCCGACGACGAACACCTGCTCGCCGACCTCGACGGCGTCGGAGTCGCCGAGCTTCGCCACGAACGGCCCGCGCGGCGGCCGCTCGAGCTGCAGAAGCGCCACGTCCGCCGCCGGCTCGGACGACACCACCCGGGCCTTGAGTTTCTCGCCGGTCAGGAACTCGATTTCGATCGCGTCCGCCGTCTGCACCACGTGGGCCGCGGTCAGCACCTTCCCGTCCGCGGAGATCAGCACACCGGAACCCAACCCGGCCACGCTGACCTGCTGGGCGATCCCGCCCCGCGCCACGTCGGTCTCCTTGGTGTGGATCTCCACGACCGCCGGGTTCACCCGCTTGAACACGTCGGACAGCGCCTGGTCGGCGCCTGCGGTCAGCCCGGTTCCGGGCAAGAACATGGACAAGAAAATCAGAAGACGTAGCCTCATAGTGCTATCTCCTCGGGAAACCGATCACGGGTCGTGTGCGAGCGGCGGGAATGGCGGAGAGGGTGGGATTCGAACCCACGGTGAGGTTTCCCCCACACACGCTTTCCAAGCGTGCTCCTTCAGCCACTCGGACACCTCTCCGCGGGAAGCGTGTGCACTGGCTGACGGAATCGGCGGCGATGATAGACCGCTCCCTGGGTCGAGTCAACGCGGGGCCGCCGGAGGGGTTTGCCCGCGAGGCCTGGCTTGCGCTATCTTTAAGTTTACCGCGATGAATCCACGCGATCGGGGACTGCATCCAATCGGTGTTGAAACCCCCGGAGAAACGGTTCCCATGACACCTTCGAACTTCCGCCGGTTCGCGGCCGCCCCGCTGGTGGCCGCCGCAGGGTTCGCCCTGTTCGCCTGCGCCCGGAGCGGCGAGGCGGCCGGCACGTCCACGGCATCGACGGCGATCACCCCGGCGCCCCGCGGGGAAGGAGGAGATATGAAGACGTACACCAAGCCTTCCGACGAGGAGATTAAGAAGCGCCTGACGCCGCAGCAGTACCAGGTCACGCAGCGCGAGGGGACCGAGCCGGCCTTCCGGAACGAGTACTGGGACAACCATCAGCCCGGCATTTACGTGGACGTGGTCTCCGGCGAGCCGCTCTTCTCCTCGCTCGACAAGTTCGAGTCCGGCACCGGCTGGCCCAGCTTTACCCGGCCGCTCGAGTCCGGCAACGTGACCACGCGCGACGACCGCACTCTATGGATGAAGCGCACCGAGGTGCGCTCGAAACATGCCGGCTCGCACCTGGGCCATGTGTTCGACGACGGCCCGGCGCCGACCGGGCAGCGCTACTGCATGAATTCGGCGGCGCTGCGCTTCGTGCCGGTGGAGAAGCTCCAGGAGGAAGGATACGGCCAGTACCTGGCCCTGTTCGGCAAGACGGGTGCCCCCGGCGCCCCCGACAAGGTGACGGCCTCCGACAGGGCCGGCGCCGCGGCGAAGGGTCCGGGCAACCGCGCCGAGGCGATCCTCGCCGGCGGCTGCTTCTGGGGGATGCAGGAGATTCTGCGCGGCATCCCCGGCGTGATCGAGACCGAGGTCGGCTACTCCGGCGGCGCGACGACCGATCCCACCTACGAAGAGGTGCACTCCGGCAGCACCGGCCACGCCGAGGCGGTGCGGATCGTTTTCGATCCCAAGCGCCTGTCGTACGAGGAGCTGCTCGGCTACTTCTTCCGCATGCACGACCCGACGACCCCAAACCGGCAGGGGAACGACGTGGGGACGTCGTACCGCTCCGCGATCTTCTACGAGGACGAGGCGCAAAAGCGCACCACCGAGACGGTCAAGGCGCGCGTCGACGCCTCGGGCAAGTGGAAGCGTCCGATCGTCACCGAGATCGTCCCCGCCTCCAGGTTCTGGCCGGCGGAAGGGTATCACCAGGACTATCTCCAGAAACACCCCGACGGCTACACCTGTCACTTCCTGCGCGACTGAGACCTGCACGCGCCAGCGGCCTGGCGCGCCGCGCTCCTCAGTGCAGCCCCTTGGGGAGTGTGACCCTTATGGACGCCGAATTGTTCAAGTAGTCGGTCTCCTGGAAAAAGCGCTCGGCGTTCACCTCGATTTCGAGGACGTAGTCACCCGCCTGCAGACCGGTGACGTCGATCCACTGGCCGTCAAGGAAGGCGGGGTAGAAATCGGTCTGGCAGACACTCAGCCCCATATCGTCGCAGGAAGAGTACTTTGTTGGATGGTTCTTGCTGGCTGCACAGACCCCATCCGTGTATTGATAGACGTCCACGACGCAGAAACCCTGCTTCCTGCCGGTGACCAGCTGCCTCCCCAGGCTCGGGTTCGCCGCCAGCAGATCGCGCGGACATGCTGTCGGGTTCGCCTGCCGCAGAGCGGTCCACGCCTCATACCCTTTCGTGGTCCAGAGACGGTAGTCGGTGTATTCCTTGAAGTGGGGGTGACCGTGGCAGGTGACTAGGTCAAACCACTCGGGGTGCTCGAGCGGGTTGCCGATGATCAGAGCGCCCGGACCGAGATTCGGTGTGGCCGAGTCGAACCGCAGCAGCCACCGATCACCGGCCGCCACCTCGCCCTCGATCACGGCGCACTCGCTCGACGTCCAGGTCTCCTTGCCCAGCGACAGATCGATCGGGATCTGAGTGCCGTCGACGATCATGTCGGGGCAACCCTTGTTGTCGGTGCACGGAACGAACGGCACGCAGGACGTCTGGGCCGGGGCCGGACTGATGCGAGCAAGCGACCCGACCAGGGCGATGACAGCGGAGAGGCGCATGTGACTCCTTTCGGTGCCCGAAGCCTCGAACGGCCGGGCGATTGACGATGAGCGGCGACAGAGTTGATAAATTTCTACGGCCGGACGGCGCTCCGGTCAACCAGTTTCACGAGGCGCCTCTCGACATTCACGCCCGAACGCCTGCGGGATCGCGCGTCCGCGGCGGGCGTCCGCCGGCGCATACGATTTCCACAGCCGCCTCCACAGCCTAAGCCCTTTGATCCTCATCATGTTGTGGGAGAGCTGTGAGTCCCCCCAACATTTTGTGTTCGCCCCTTGACACCCGCATGGCTGGTGGATAACCTGTGAACCAGGATTGAGAGGCAGGTTGAACGGTCGTGATCATGAGCGTTCGGCGAGGCGAGTAGGTCGAGATCGCGCGACCCCCAAAGAGACGGAGGCCGTGGCGGAACCGGGAGCGGTGCCCCCGGGGCAGAGGGTCTCCGTCGTCGGTTGGGGCGGGTGGCAGGGTGGTGAGCAGGCTCCGGGGGTGAGGGTAGGCTGACGTCAGGGTGGCAGTCCAACGATGGCGGTCGGGCGAACGGGTGGCCCGATCTTTCCGGGAGCGATGAACGATGAAGAAGGAATCCGAGCTCAAGGAGCGCAGAGCCGATTCAGCTTCAGGCGAGAGCCGCAAGACACAGTCCACCCCGACCAGGTCGTCCGGGTTCTCCGCGCCGCTGACCCTCAGGAAGGCAGCCGAAGGCCTGACCCTCGAGCGCTACTTCACCCGCCCCGGCGTCGACCCGTTCGACGAGGTCGAATGGGAAATCCGCTCCGCCGTCATCAGCAATGAGAAGGGCGAGCTCGTCTTCGAACAGAAGGACGTCGAGATCCCCAAGTTCTGGTCGCAGACCGCCACGAACGTCGTGGCGTCCAAGTACTTCCGCGGCA
>DAISWT010000203.1:0-5670 GCA_036826235.1 Acidobacteriota bacterium
TCGGCAGGGTGAAGGCGGCGGTCTTGCCGGTGCCCGTCTGGGCGCAGCCGATCAGGTCGCGCCCGGCGAGCACGCCGGGGATGGCCCCTTTCTGGATGGGCGTCGGCGTCTCGTAACCCTGTTCGCGCACGGCGCGCTCGATCTCGTGGGCCAGACCCAGTTCGGTGAATGACACGATGGTGATTCTCCTTTCGCCGGCGCCCCTGGCGCGCGGCGGTGTAATGGGCCGGCGCTCCTCGCGCCGGCGTACGGACTGTGTGTGAACCTTGGGGAAACGTCGTGGTTCTAGCTTGTCAGGCTGGAACCCGCTCCTGAGCGGGTCGACTCCGGTAGGCGAAGACTGCCTGCTCTCGGTTCAGTGACGCGGTGATCATAGGCGCATCGCACCTGGATGTCCAGCTTTATTTCCCCGGGCACGCGTTCACCACGATCGGACGACCACGCGGTTGAACGCTCCCTGCAGGCTCAGTCGGTATCCGGGGGCGCCCCCCGGGCCGCCCTCCGTGTTTCCGTCCCGCGTGGCGCGCTCCCGCCCGGCGTGACGGTCGTCCACGACGTTCAGGAATCCCTCCCGGCTGACCCGGACGGGCGTCGCGGCGGGGATTTCGAGCACCACCCGGTTGAAGGCCCCCTCGAGATCCACACGGACGTCGGCGCTCGGCGCGCCCAGACGCAGGCGCACGTCGTTGAGCGCCCCGGCGACCGCGACGCGCGCCGGCGGGCTCGAGGCGGCGTCGAGCCGTGTCGTGGTGAGCGCCAGGTCGAGGTCGAGCGTTACCGGGACCGCCGTCGTCACGCCCAGCTCGCAGCGGGCGCGGCGCGCCCCCGGCAGGACGAAGAGCGTCCGGTCGTTCCAGGTGTTGGTGAGCCGCACGATGCCGGGTCCGGCGCCTTCCGAGAGCCGCACGGAACCGCGACCGATCTCCGCCGTCCTGCCCTCCAGAAGGACGCCGCGCGGCAGGCGCCGCGACGTGAGGTCGAGGTTCGCCAGCGCCAGACGCCCTTCGAGCGTCCAGGCCGTGAGGGCGGCGGGGCGCTCGGTCCGGAGCGGCAGCCATTCGCCCGCGCTCTCCGCAGGGCCGGGTCCCCGCAACGCCACGTACATCAACGTGCCCAGGATCAGGAGTGGGCCCAGAAGGACGAGCGCGGGCAAGGGGCTGCGCTCGAAAGCCAGCCGGACGCCGATGGCGACCAGGATCACCGGCCAGTACGCCAGCGCCTCGTTCCAGAACGACCAGGGCAGGACGTCCTGGGTGGTGAGGAGCATGAAGGTGCCGATCCCGAGCAGGTAGAGCCCCCGGGACACCCGCACCCAGCGAACGCCTTCGTCGGTCACCGGCTGCTCCCGCTCACTGGGTCTTCCTCGTCCGGCCGCGCGCCGCCTCCAGGATGAGCGACACACCGATCACGATGATGATGATCGGCCACAGGTTGGCCAGCCGGGCCCAGCGCGGCCAGTACCACCAGGACAGGCGATCGAGCAGGAACAGGACGCCGAGCAGGATCAGGATCGTCCCGGCGACGACCCGGCCGCGGCCCGTGTCCACCGGCAGCCGCTGGAACTCGTCGGCCACCCGCTCGCCGGCCTGGCGTACCTTCTCGACGAGGCGATCGATCGGAGCGTTCTCCTTCGCCGCGGCGCCGGAGTCGCCCGCGGTCTCGTCCTGGCGCGGCATGATCACCCATCCGACGGCGTACGCCACCAGACCGAATCCGTTCAGGAAGGCCAGCAGGATGAACACCAGCCGGACCAGCACGGGGTCGATCCCGAAGTAGTTCCCGAACCCCGCGGCCACGCCGCCGAGGACGGCGTGCTTCTGGTCCCGAGTCAGGCGTCGCGTCATGCCCCACCTCCGTCGCGTCCTCACCGCCATCGCTGCGGTGGCTGGACGCAGGATACGACAAAGCCGCCCCCCCGCGCCGGTCGGCGCGGGACGGCCGCCGGCCCGCACCGGGGCTCCGCCGCCCGGCTCATTGACGCCGGCGGCTTCCAGGAGTCATGATGCGCGCGTTTCCGCGAGGGACTGACCCTGAACGCGTGCCGCGTCTGCTCCAGCGATGCCCCGCCGGGCAGTCGCTTCTGTCCCGCGTGCGGGACGGAATTCGTCCTGTCTTCCGCGTCCCCGACGCACACCTTCGGGGCCGGGGCGATCGCCGCCGGCTCCGGCCCTGCTGCCGATTCACGCGACTCGGCCAGCTTCGCCGCCGGCGTCATCCTCGCCGGCCGCTACCGCATCATCGGGCTGCTCGGCCGCGGAGGGATGGGCGAGGTCTACGGGGCCGACGACCTGAAGCTGGGGCAGCCGGTGGCGCTCAAGTTCCTGCCGGACGATCTGGGGCGCAACGAGGGCGGGCTCCGGCGTTTTCTGGGCGAAGTCCGGCTCGCCCGGCAGGTGTCGCACCCGAACGTGTACCGGGTGTACGACGCCGGCGAGATCGACGGGCGGCACTTCCTGACGATGGAGTACGTCGACGGCGAGGATCTGGCGTCGCTCCTGCGGCGCATCGGGCGGCTGCCGCGCGACAAGGCGGTCGAGATCGCGCGGCAGATCTGTGCCGGACTGCAGGCGGCGCACGAACGGGGCGTGCTGCATCGCGATCTGAAGCCGGCGAACGTGATGATCGACGGGCGTGGCAAGGCGCGCATCACCGATTTCGGGCTGGCGGTTCTGGCCTCCGACCGCGGTCGCGGCACCGATGCGGAGGGCGCGCGCGCCGTCGCGGCGGGTCCGGGCACGCCGGCCTACATGGCGCCGGAGCAGCTGGAGGGGCGCGATGCTTCGGCGCGCAGCGACATCTTCGCCCTCGGGCTCGTGCTGTATGAGATGTTCACCGGCAAGCGAGCGTTCGACGCGGCCACCATGCCGGAGCTGGCGCGGCTGCACCAGGAGAGCACCCCGGCGAGCCCGAGGTACATCGTGGACGGGATCGACCCGGCGATCGAGCGCGCCATCCTTCACTGTCTGGAGAAGGACCCGCGCCTCCGCCCGTCCTCGGCGCTGGCGGTCGCGGCGGCCCTGCCGGGGGGCGATCCCCTGGCCGCCGCCCTCGCCGCCGGCGAGACGCCGTCGCCGGAATGGTCGCCGGCGCCGCCGTCGAAGGCAGCCTGCGGCCGGCCATCGCCTGGGCCTGCTTGCTCGGCGTCCTGGCCGCCCTCGTCCTTCAGGTCGCCACGTCGTCTCGCACCAGGGCCATTGGCCGCGCGGCGCTCGACAAGCCGCCCGACGCCCTGGCCGAGCGCGCCCGCGCCGTTCTCGCCCGTTTCGGCCACACCCGACCTCCCGCCGACGCCCTGTTCGGCATCGACGATAACCAGCGGTACATGAAGTATGTCGAGAAGCATGATAAGTCGCTCGCGCGCTTTGACGATCTCGCCCCGATCCCCGGCGCCGCGCCGTTCGTCTTCTGGTATCGTCAGTCCCCCGGTCCTCTCCTGGCGAGGTTTCCAAGCTTCGTTACGGAGATGAGCGAGCCGCCGTCCGTCGCCCCCGGCTCCGCCACTGTGGTTCTCGATACAAAAAGGCGCCTGCTTCGCCTGGAGGTCATCCCCTCTGAGGACGAGGCGCCCGCGGTCGCCGCGGCCGGCTCCGCCGCTCCCGGGGCCGCCGACCCTCTCGCCGCCAGCCGCGCCCCCGACTGGTCCGCGCTCTTCTCCGAGGCGGAGCTCCACCCGGCGTCGTTCACACCGGTGCCGTCTGACCGGCTCCCGCCGGTTTTCTGCGACGCGCGCGCGTCGTGGCGCGGAGAGCTGTGGGGCCGTCCCGGTGTGACCCTGGAGGTCGATGCGGGCGCCTATCGCGGCAGGCCGGTGTGCTTTCGCGTCGCCGGGCCCTGGGACGAGGCGATCGGGGTAGGATCCCCGTCGACCGCGAGAAGCGCCGGCACGAACTTTCTCGCCCTGTTCGTGCAGATCCCGGTCCTGGTCGTCGGCGGCCTGCTGGCGCGACGCAAATTCCGTCTGGGCCGCGGCGATCGCGCGGGGGCGTTCAGGGTCGCGGTTTATTTCCTGGTGGCGCACATGGGAGTCTGGGCCCTGTGGGCCCACCATGTCCCCTCGCTCAACGACGAGTGGCACCTGTTCGTCCAGGGGCTGTCCTGGACGCTCTACAACGCGGCCATCATCTGGCTCCTGTACATCGCGCTCGAGCCCTTCGTCCGCCGCGTCACACCCGGCTCGATCGTGTCGTGGAGCCGGCTGCTGACCGGCCACCCGCGCGATCCTCTGGTCGGTCGCGACATCCTCGTGGGCTGCCTGGCGGGAGCGCTCCTCTGCATGGTCGTGACGCTTAACGACCTGGTGTTCGGATGGTTCGGTCTCCTGCGGTCTCCGCCCGGCGCGGGCAACGCGATCGTCCTGCTGGGCCCGCGTTACGCGCTCGCCCTGCCCCTCGACATCCAGCTGCACGGCATGCTCGACGTGATGAGCATCTTCGTGCTGTTCCTTCTCTGCCGCATCATTTTCCGGCTGCCGTGGCTCGCCACCACCGCGTTCTACGTCACCATCGCCACCCCCATTGTCATGAACGCGTCGAATCCCGCGATCAGCATCCCGACGATCGGCATCTGCCTGGCCATCGTGACCTTCCTGCTGATCCGCCGCGGCCTTCTCGCCTTGATCGCCGCGCTCTTCGTCGTCCAGGTCCTGATGATCGCGACGCCGCTCACGGATCATCTGACCGCCTGGTACGCCCTTCCGACCCTCATTTCGGTTCTCGCCGTCGGCAGCGTGGCGGCGTGGTCCTTCCGCGTCGCCCTCGCCGGCCGTCCCATGTTCCGTCCCGGGCTGCTGCAGGATCGAGGCGCCGCCCGGGGCGCCTCGACACCGGGATCGATCCGTCCGTCGATCCGTCCGTCTTGACGCACGCCGCCGCCCTGTCATAACGTCGGCGCAACGGCGGCCGGGCCGGCGCGGCCGTCCGCACCGTCGCTGCCGCGGCGCCGTTCACCGGACCGGAAGCGGTCCCTCGCGGAGGAGAATCCCTGAAGACGACGGGCCCGGCGTGCGCGGTCGTCGCCGCCCTGCTGCTCGCCTATCCGGGCGCCGCCCAGGCGGCCGACGAGCGCGACGACTTCCAGTCGTCGATCTACCTGGGGCTCGCCGTCGACACCTTCGCCGCGAGCGACCTGAACCGGTACTTGAACCAGGACGTCTCCGGCGATCCGAAGGAGCGCGGCATCGCCGGCGTCGATTTCGCCTACCGGCTGCTCGGGCAGGCGGCGCGCGCCCGTCAGCTCTGGATCTACGGCGAGACGGTGCACGGCACGCGCAGCGCCGACGTCGACTGCACGCGGGCGCCCGACGTCCCCTCCTGCCAGCCGTTCCAGGGGCAGATCAGCCCGACCGGCCAGTTCGTGTACATGCTCCGGAACGCCACCAGCCTGGAGGGCTTCCTCGGGCTGCGCTGGGAGTTTCTGGCGATCAAGCCGGGCTCGCGCAACCCGGCGCACGCGTACTTGAAGGCCCAGGCGGGATTCCTGTCCGTCTCCGGCAGCGGCGGCGACGTGACCGACGTCCATCACGTCGGTCTGGGGCTGACGCTCACGAGCGGCGAGTTCCTCGACAGCTATCTCGAGATCGGGTTCGGCCGGACCGACCTGTTCCAGGACCGTTCGACGCGGCGCTTCAAGGTGGACGGGTTCCTGTCGCATCCCCTGGGCGGGACGGCGTAC
>DAISWT010000204.1:0-2946 GCA_036826235.1 Acidobacteriota bacterium
GCGGCGGCCTGGCTGCTGCCGGTGGCCCCGCGCCCCGCCGCCGCGGCGAATTGCGCCGGTGTCAGTCCGGCGGCCAACACGGCCCTGAAGACCCTGCCGGTGGTCACCGGTCTGCCGGGCCGGCCGCTGTTCGTGGCCTCGCCGCCGGGCGACCGCGACCGCCTGTTCGTGGTCGAGCAGAACGGGTTCATCCGGATCAAGAAGCGCGGCGACCCGCCGGGCACCTTTTCGACCTTCCTCGACATCAGCGCCAAGGTGCAGGCCGCGCCCACGCTCGACGAGATGGGTCTCCTGGGTATGGCGTTCGACCCCGACTATGCGACCAGCGGTCTGTTCTACGTCGATTACACCGAGGGGCCGCTGAACGGCCCCTGGTTCACCGTGGTGGCGCGCTACGTGGTGTCGGTGTCGGACCCCGGCGTCGCCGACCCGAACAGCGAGGAGCGCCTGCTGCGCTTCCAGCAGCCGCAGAGCAACCACAACGGCGGGGAGCTGCAGTTCGGCCCCGACGGCTACCTGTACATTTCGACCGGTGACGGCGGGGGCGCCGGGGACCAGCATGGCACGTGCGGCAACGGCCAGAGCCGCGGCACGCTGCTCGGCAAGCTGTTGCGTGTGGACGTGCGCGGCGTGGCGCCCACGAGCCTGCCCCCGGACTGCGGCGGGGCGACCGCGGCGTATCGCGTGCCGGCCGACAACCCGTTCGCCAACGGGATCGGCGGCGACTGCGACGAGATCTGGGCCTACGGGCTGCGGAACCCCTGGCGCTCGAGCTTCGATGCGGCGAACGGCGATCTGTATATCGCCGACGTGGGACAGAACTGCTGGGAAGAAGTCGACTACGTCCCCGGGGGCGATCGCGGCGGTGAGAACTACGGCTGGCGAATGATGGAGGGGAACCACTGCTACAACAACGCCGCTCCCACCAACTGCAATCCGCCGCCCGCGACCTGCAGCGGCGTGCCGGCCTGCAACGATCCCAGCTTCAGCGATCCGGTGATCGAGTACGGGCACAGCGGAGCGTGCTCGATCACGGGCGGTTACGTGTACCGGGGTTGTCTCATGCCGAACTTCTCGGGGTTCTATTTCTACGGCGACTACTGCGCCGGCTTCATTCGTTCCCTGCGCATCTCCGGCGGCGTGGCGATCGACCCGCGCGACTGGACCGCCCAGCTCGATCCCGGCGGGACGCTCCTGAACAGCCTGACCAGTTTCGGAGCGGACGACCAGGGGGAGATCTACGTCACCAACCGGAAGGGGACGGTCCTGAGGATCCTGCCGCCCTTCACTGACCTGGAGGTCTCCGGGCGCGGCACCCTCGATCCGCTGCTCCTGTCGCCGGGCGGCTGGAGCTGGGGAAATCTCTCCTTCTCCACCATGCATCCGGTGAGCTTCTACCGGGTGTATCGCGGCACGCCGGGCGGCTCCTTCCAGTGCATCTTCACGACCGCGATACCGAGCTGGTCGGGCGGCGATCCGGCGGTGCCGGCCGCCGGGGCCCTGTTCGCCTATGTGGTCACCGCCGTCAGCCCCGGCGGGGAGGAGACGACGGCCGGCGACCCTCCCGTCGCCCTCGTTCAGGGCTCCTGCCCCTGAGGCGGTGCCAAAGACGCGCCCCATGAAATTGTCAGGCGCGCTCCTTCTGATCGTCTGCGTGTCCGGCGAGAGCCGGGCACGGGGCGCCGCTTTGGACCGGGGCGAGGCCGGGGCCCCGCCGCGGGCGGCGCCACGGGGCGCGGCGTCGGCGTCGCCGCCGTCCGATCCGAAGCGCGCCGAGATCCGGATGAAGCTGGAGTCGACCCTCGACCGGCTGTCCTCCGAACTGCGGGGGGTCTCCGGGTACGTCATCCGCGATCTGGACAGCGGCGAGACGTTCGAGAAGAGCGGCGACGCGGTCTTTCCCGCGGCGTCGACCATCAAGCTCCCGATCTTCATCGAGCTCTACAGGCGCGCTGAGGAGGGCGGGATCGACTTGGAGCGGCCGGTCCCGATCGATCCGAAGGCGCGCGTCGAGGGAGGCGGCGTTCTGGAGAAATGGTCCGCGCCGTACCCGGTGCTGTCGGCGCGACAGCTCTCGGTGCTGATGATCGACTTCTCGGACAACTACGCGGCCAATCTGCTCACCGACCTCGTCGGCATGGAGAGCGTCGGCCGGCGTTTGCGAAGCTGGGGCTTCGAGGACACGCTCCTGCGGCGCAGGATGATGGACCTCGGAGCGGCGCGCGCCGGACGGGAGAACGTCACGACGCCGCGCGACATGGCGGGGCTGCTCGAGCGGCTGCAGCGGGGTCAGCTCCTGAACGCCGAGGACACGCGGGCCGTGATCGACGTCATGAAGCGGAACGAGGGGACGCCGATCAAAAGGGGACTCCCGCCCGGCGTGCAGGCCGCCGACAAGGACGGCGAGCTCGAGGGCGTGCGCTGCGACGCCGGTCTGGTCTTCGTCAGGGCGGGCGCCGCGCACGAGGAGACGGGCGGCGCGGCCCGCCCGCTGGTGATCTCGGTGATGACAGCGTATCTCGAGGACGATGCGGCGGGCGAGGCGTTCATCGGCGAGGTGACGCGCGCGGCCTGCCAGTACGCCCGCACGTTGCAGCGCTCGTCCGAATACGGGCGCAGGATGGACTAGGAGCGTTTCGGGGTCATCGGAGAGAGGCGCTCCGCCGGCCGGCTCAGGGCGTCGCGAGCGGGACGGTCCCGGATTGGAGGTAGGGCGACGGGTCCACCGGCTTGCCGTTGCGGCGCACTTCGAAATGCAGGTGCGTGCCGCGGGCGTTGCCGGAGGCGCCGACCCTGGCGATCGCCTCGCCCTGCTCGACCCGTTCACCTTCGCGGACGAGTAGCTTGCTGGCATGGGCGTACAGCGTCGTGACTCCGTTTCCATGATCGAGCACCACCGTCTTGCCGTATTTCTTCTCGCTCCCCGAGACCACCACCGTCCCCGCC
>DAISWT010000204.1:2994-5656 GCA_036826235.1 Acidobacteriota bacterium
CCTCGTGGTGGTGATGGCGGCCGCGCAGTCCGAAGCCGCCCGTGACCCGGCCGTCAATCGGCCACGCGATGCTCATGAGGCCTGGCGCCGGCGCCCCGTCACCATCGGGGAGGGACGGGATCGCGGCCGCCCGTGGTTCCTTCGACCCGGGTTCCCGCGGCGGCTCGGGAGGCGACACCGGCACGCCGGCCGACGCCGGGACGGACCGGCTCGAGGCTTTGGGAATGACGATGACCGTGCCCGCGGGGATGGCGGTGGGGTCGGTGATGCCATTGCGTCGCATCAAGGTGGGCAGAGGTACCTGGTAGGTCCTGGCGAGGGAGTACAGGGTCATGCCGGGGACCAGATGGATCCGGACATCGCGGCCGGAGGGCTTGATCCGGGAGCCGGGGCTCCCCAGGATCGCGGAGATCCCCTCGCCGGCGTCGCTCTCGTCAGTGGCCGGCCGGCCCCCCGGATTGTCCAAGCGGACCGCCGGCTGGACCTCGCCGACTCTGGAGGGGTGCTCCCATTCGGTAATGGGCGGCGATTCCGTCGAGGTCACCGCCCGCGCCGAGACCCTGCCGCCGCACCCTGCCATCGCGACCGCGCAGGCTGCCACGAACAGGAGAGAACCAGACTCCGGCCGGCGTGCGTGCGTCATCCCTCGATCACCCCTTACTAATATGATGGACGCGGCGGCGCCCGTCCACCCCTGCAAGCCTCAGGAATCGCGGGCCTTACGTCAGGGGGAAGGCCACATCCCGCGGTCGGCGGGCTTTCCCTGACATGACAATTTCGTAGAAGGCCACGTCTCCCGGGCAGGGGAGATCGAGTCAGTTCCGTGTCGGTTCTGGCTGATCAGGGCTGTTGATCAGGGGAGTTGCCGGATGCTAGAGTCAGCCGCCATGTCGAAGCCGGATAGCCTCTGCCGCCTGGCGGCAGCGCTGGCGATCATGACGGCGGCCGCCTGCCGGGCCGAGCGCCCGGCGGTGCCAGCGGCCGGAGAAACGCGGCGCGTTTCCCAGACGTCGCAGGCCGCGTCGCCCGGCCAGGCCGCGCCGCCCGACATCGCCGCTCCCTACGTCTATTACCCGAACATCTCCGTCGACAGAAACGTCGCCGTGGCGATGCGCGACGGCGTCACGCTGCGGGCCGACGTATACCGGCCGGAGGCGCCGGGGCGGTTCCCGGTCCTCGTCTACCGGACGCCGTACGGCAAGGAGGAAATCCTCGAGTCCGGCTCCGAGCCCACGATCGGCCGAGCCGCTCGCGCCGGCTACGCCGTCGTGGTGCAGGACGTGCGCGGGCGCTACCGCTCGGAAGGGGAGTTCCGCCCCTACCAGCAGGAAGGGAAGGACGGGTACGACACGATCGAATGGGCGGCGGCCCAGCCCTGGAGCAACGGACGCGTCGGCACCTTCGGCCTGTCGTATCCCGGTGCCGTGCAGTGGCTTGCGGCGATGGAGGCGCCGCCCCACCTGGTGGCGATGTTCCCGGCGATGACCTTCGCGACCGGCCGTCACTTCTTCTATTTCGGCGGCGCTTTCAACCACGACTGGATGCGCTGGATCGACCTGTACATCGCCCCCGACGTGCGGCACCGCAAGGGATTGTCCGGTCCGAAGACGGAGAAGGAGGCGCAGACCGAGTGGGACCGCCAGAAGTGGTCGTGGGAAAACTACCTGCCGCTCCGCGACTTCCCGATCCTGAAAGAGGTCGCCCCCTGGTACTACGAGTGGCTCGAACATCCCGACGATGGCCCCTACTGGTCCTTCGCCGACGTGACCGCGGCCCACGCGAAGATCGCCGTGCCGGCTCTCAACTTCTCCGCCTGGTACGACAGCGACTACGGACCCCTCGGGGCAACCGCCAATTTCAACGGCGTGCGCGAGAAAGGCGCGACGGAGCTGGCGCGGCGCGGCCAGCGTCTCATCCTAGGTCCCTGGGAGCACGGCGATCCGAGCGAGAGCCGTACGCGGGTCGGAGATCTGGAGTTCGGCGCGAATATGACGCTCGACTACTACGGTCTGATCATCAGGTGGAATGACCGCTGGCTGAAAGGGATTCGCAACGGCGTCGACGAAGGTGCGCCGGTGCGCCTCTTCGTGATGGGCGAAAATGTCTGGCGGGACGAGAACGAGTGGCCGCTCAGCCGGGCGCGGCCCACTCCCTACTTCCTGCACAGCGGCGGCCGCGCCAACACCGCGGCCGGGAACGGGCGGCTGTCGATCGACCCGCCCGCGGCCGGACAATCCGGGACCGGCGGGCCGCTGACGTCCGCCACGGGGGCCGACGAGCGACCCGACCGGTACCTCTACGACCCGCGCCGGCCCGTCGCGATCGAGAACTTCGAGAAGATGGGGCCGTATGATCGCTCCCGGCTGCAGAGCCGCCAGGACGTCCTGGTCTACAGCACGGATCCGCTGGGAGAGGACATCGAGGTCACCGTGGAGCACAACACGCTGACGCTGCGCGGCACGAAGAAGCTGCCGCAGGACGTCAAGGAAGATCAATATCGGCGAATCGAGCGGAACTACGGCACGTTCAGCCGGTCGTTCACGCTGCCGAACACGGTCGACGCCACCAAGGTGGCCGCCGAGTACAAGAACGGCGTCCTGACGGTGAAGCTGCCCTTCCGTGAGGAAGCCAAGCCGCGAACGATCAACGTCGAAGTGGCGGC
>DAISWT010000205.1:0-5607 GCA_036826235.1 Acidobacteriota bacterium
CGGAACGCAGCCACCGGCCCCCCCGCGCGGCCGCGCCGGCCGCCCCCGCCACGCTCGACTTCCATCTCAGCGCCTGCGTCGCCTGCGCCCGGGCCGGCGCCCGGGTGCTCATGGAGTACTGGGGCAAGCGAGACACCTACGCGGTTCAGGAGAAGGGACGCAACGATTTCGTGACGATCGTCGACCGGAGGGCCGAGGAGGCGATCGTCCGGCTGATCCGCGGACGCTTTCCGGACCATTCCGTCATCGCCGAGGAGTCCCCGCCGTCCGGGGGGAGCAGCGGCTACCGCTGGTACATCGATCCTCTCGACGGGACGACCAACTTCATCCACGGCTACCCGCTGTTCTGCGTGTCGGTCGGCCTGGCCGATCCTCGGGGGATGCGTGCGGCCGCCATCTACGACCCGCTACGCAACGAGATGTTCACCGCCACGCGCGGCGGAGGCGCCTTTCTGAACGGCGAGCCGATCCGGGTCTCACCGGCCGAGAAGCTGTCGAAGGCGCTCCTGGTCACCGGCTTCCCGTACCGATCTCTGCACCGCCTGGGCGCTTACCTCGGCTCGTTCCGCTCGTTCGTCCTGGGGTCCTCGGGAATTCGGCGGGACGGCTCGGCGGCGCTCGACCTCGCCTACGTCGCCGGCGGCCGGTACGACGGCTTCTGGGAGATGTCGCTGTCTCCCTGGGACGTCGCCGCCGGCAGCCTCATCGTGTGCGAGGCGGGGGGCATCGTGACCGACTTCCAGGGGCGCGACGACTTCCTGACGAGCGGCGACATCGTCGCGGCGACCCCGTACGTCCACGCGGCCATGCTGCGGGTTGTGCGTGAGCCGGAAGTCAGTGGCTGAACCGACGATCTCTCCGGTCAGGTCCTTGAAGCCAGCCGGGCCGCCAGCAGGATCGCCTCGACCAGACTGCCGTGGTCGGCAAGGCCGCGCCCCGCGATGTCGTAGGCGGTGCCGTGGTCGACGGAGGTGCGGAGAAACGGCAGCCCGAGCGTCATATTGACGGCGCTGCCGAAGGACCGGGCCTTCACGGCGATGGTGGCCTGGTCATGGAACAGGGCGAGAACGACGTCGAACTCCCCTCTGGCGGCGCGCCAGAACAGGGTATCGGCGGGGTAGGGGCCGGACGCCTCGACCCCCGCCAGCCGCGCTGCCGCAATCGCCGGCGACAGGATGTCGCGCTCCTCCGCTCCGAACAGACCTGCCTCGCCGGCGTGCGGGTTCAGGCCGCAGACCCCGAGGCGGGGATCGTTCCCGAACCAGCGCCTGTGCTCCGACTGGAGGAGCCTGAGCCTCGCCAGGATCGCCTCCTGCGAGATCGCGGCGATCGCCTCCCGGAGCGGCAGGTGCACGGTCAGGAGCGCGACCTTCAGGTCGCTGGTGACGAACATCATGGCGACCTCGCCGAACTCAAGCCCGCACAAGTCGGCGAGCAGCTCGGTGTGGCCCGGGTAGCGGACGTTCGCCAGGCGTAGCGCCTCCTTGCTGATGGGCGCCGTCACCACCGCGGCCGCCGTGCCGGTGCGGGCGAGCGCCACGGCTTGCTTCACGTACATGGCGGAGGACCGGCCCCCCGACGCCGACGGGCCCGGGGCGGGGGGAGACTCCGGTCGGTCGCCCATGTCGTGGATCGCGGGGCCCTCGGGCCACGACCGCACGGCGGCGTCGCTTCCCTGCTTCGATCCCCACTCCAGGGCGGTCATCGACACCTCCGGCCAGCCGGTCGCGTCGGTGCCGGCGAGTCCCTTCCCCACGCGCAGAAGATAGTCGCGATCGCCGATCAGGAGGGGGCGGCACGCCTCGAGAACCGCCGGACTGGCCGCCGCCTTGAGGCAGACTTCGGGGCCGACTCCGAAGGGGTCGCCCGTCGTGATGGCGATGACAGGCTTCATCAGGAAACCGGATCGGGGGGGCGAGGTCCGACGGACGGCGCGCGGGGCGCCGTCCACTCCACTCAGATCCCGTCGGAACGGGTCGACCGGCCCTCGTCCTGCTCCTCGGCCTTGTACATGTACTTGATGCAGTCCTTCATCACCATCAGGTTCGGAGCGCCCGCGCGGTTGACCTTGATGCAGTTGCGGTCATACCACTCGATGACGCCGCGCAGCTCCTCGCCGTCCTTGAGGACGACGACCATCGGAGTCCGGGCGTTCATCTGCTTGAGGTAGTAGAAGGCCTCGGCGTTCGTCTGGTCGGGTGGAACCTGCTTGCGGCGGGGTGGTTTCGGTCCCAGCCTCTCCTTCAGCTCGGACAGGTTGGGACGGATCAACTTGCGGTTCACCTGCTCCTCCGACCTTCTCGGTTCATCCTGCGGCTGGTCCTGGTTTCCAAAATCGAATCGGCGCATGTTCGTGGGTCCCTCACGTTCCGCGCGGTCACGCCCGCGCCACGCTCCGGGCTAGGTACGGCTGGCTTCCGACCGGGGACTCTCACCGGGGCCCCGAGCTCCCGGTGAAGACCACGCACCAGAAACGAAATCGCGTGCCGGCTGGTAGAAATCTGGGGACGTAAGCCTGAGAAGCATGCTAGCACAGGTCGCGGCCGGTCGCCAAGGCGATTTTTTACAGCCCGAGTCTTCATCCCGGCAGGCCGGGGCCGGCCGGCGGAATCTTCTCGCCCTCCTGGCCGCCGATGGGAGGCGGCGATTCCCCGCCCGGGCCGGGCTTGAGCGGCGTGCGGACGAGGTAGCGCTCGTACTTCGGGAGCACCTCGATCTGGTTTCCCTTCCACAGCTTCTTGATGTAATGGTCGTAACGGGGTCGGAACTTCGCGTCGCGCACCGCCTTGACGATGGTCTCGCGCATGTCCTCCTGGGTCTTGACCACCCGGTCGGTCTTCCCGACGAGGCGGATGACCTGGTAGGAACGGCCCGTGTCGATCGGATCGCTGACGTCACCCGTCTGGAGCTTGAACACCGCCTGCGCGATCGCCGGGTGCAGGTCGGCGGCGGCCAGGGGCCCCAGAAAACCGCCCGACTCCTTGCTCGGCGCTTCCGAGTATTTCTGCACCAGCTCGCCGAAATCGGTCCCGCTGCCCCGCGCCTCCCGCACGACTCCCTGGGCGCGCGACAGCACTTCCGGCCGGTTGGCGTCCTCGTAGAACATGGCGATCTCGTTGAACGAGACCGTGGGCGCCGTCTCCCAGTCCTTCTGGTGCGCCTCGTAGTACTCCTTGATCTCGGCCTCGCTCACGCTGATCTTCCGCCGCACCTCGTAGTTGATGATCTCCTGCGGCACCGCCAGCCGGATCAGCTGCTCCTCGAGGTCCTTACGCTTCATCCCCTGGTCCTTGAGCACCTTCTCCAGGTCGTCGTCGCTGGCGATGTTCTGCTGCTTGCGGAAATCGTCCACCAGGTTCTTGCGCACCTTGGAGAGGTCCAGGAGGCTCTCCGCCCGGTCGAGCAGGAGGAGCTCGGTGATCATGTTCGACAGCATGCTCTCCTGTGCGTCGCGCAGCTGGCGGTCCAGCTCGTCCCCCGAGTACTGCTGGTAGATCTGCTTCAGGATGTAAGTGCTGCGCTCCTCGAACTCGCTCTTGCTGATGATCCGGTTGTTCACCTTGGCGACGATCTCCTCGACGATCGCGGCCCGGACGGGGACCATCCAGGCGACGAGCGCCGCGAGCAGCAGCCCGGCGACGGCGGTACGCGGAAGCGGCGCCGGAATCACCGACCGGCGGGACGCGGACGGGCGGGCGCGCTGGGGCGGGGCGGGAGGCTCAGTTCCGATACTCGCCGGCGTATTCGAAGGGGAGGACGGCGCGGTTGACATGGATCTCCGTGTCTTTCTTTAGATCGGCGATGTAGCGCTCGAGCGCCTGTTCCCCCTTCTTGCGGAACAGCTCCAGCTGGACGCGGTGCCGGACCTCGTCGAGATCGGCGTCCTTTGCTTCCATCTTGCGCACCAGCTGGAAGATCAGATAGGTCCCGGCGTTCTCCAGAACCTGGCTGACCTGCCCCGGTTCGAGCCTGAAAAGCGACTCCCGCAGCTCGACCGGCAGCTCCTCGTCCGTGTAGGTCCGGGCCTGACCCTTGTCCGGGGCGACCGAGTTCTCCCGGGCGAGCGCCTCGAATCGGGAGGGATCCCTGGCGAGCTGGGCCGACAGCCGGTCGGCCAAGCTTCTATCATCGATCAAGATCTGGCGAAGGACAACCGAGCGCGGGACACGCGCGGCCTCGGGCTGCTTTTTCAGGTAGTCCTCGACCTCGCCGGGCGTGACCTCCACCTTGCTGAGGACCGCCTTGTCCTTCACCTTCTGGATGATGACGCTCTGGCGCACCTTCTCCCGGAAGGCCTCCTTGCCCTCGCCGCCCGCGAGCTCGGCCTCCCCCTCCGTCACGCCGATCTGGCTCAGGTAGTCGTCGATCTCCGACTCGGAGACCGTGACCGACAGCCCCTTCGTCTGCCGCAGCAGGAGCTGCTCCTCGATCATCTGGTCGAGGAGGCGGCTCTTGATGGCGTTCGCCTGCTCCGCGTTCTCGTCTTCGGCGTCGCCGGCGTTGTCGGTCAGGTATCGCTCGAACGCCTTGATCGCGATCGGGTCACCGCCGACCGTGGCGACCACCTGGCCCTCGAGCATCGCCTGCGCCCGCGTCTGCCCGGGAGTGGGGGAGCCCGCGGCGGAGGCCGGCTCGTCCTTGGTGCCGGAGCACGACAGCATCAGAAGGGCCGCGAGAGCCGTGGCGGCCCCCCGGGGGGGCCAGACCTGCCCTCTCAGCTGCTCTCGATGCGTCTGGGTCCTCACCTGTCCCCGTTGGGTGGCCCGATCGTGGTGGGCTGCGAAACAGGGCGCATGCTATCACCCGCCCGGATCGACTTCAAGAGGTCGCGAACCTTCTCGATGCGCCGCAGATCGGCCGAGGGCCGCGCCGCGCCGCCGGCTCCGTCCAGCTCGAGACGCAGAACGGCGCCCGGCGTCAGGCTCGCGCCGGGGAGCGCCGAGGCGAGGCGCACCAGGCCCTCGGGGTCGACCGGCGCGTCCTCCGCGAAGCGCACCTGCACCCGCCCGGCGCCGTAGTCGACGGCGCGCACCTTGAGCCGATCGGCCAGAAGCCGGACCACGGCCAGCGCCAGCAGGTTCTCGGCCTGATGCGGGATCTCGCCGTACAGGTCGCGGATCTCGTCCCGGATTCGGGCCAGCTCCTCCTCTCCGGACGCGGTGGAGATCCTCTTGTAGAGCACCAGCCGCTCGTTGAAGTCCGGGATGTACTCCTCCGGGATCTTGATATCCACACCCAGGTTGATCTGCGCCTTGACCTCGGGGCGCGGCGTCTCGCCCTTCATCTCCTGGATGGTCTGCTCGAGAAGCCGGCAGTACATCTCGAAGCCGACCGCCGCGATGTGGCCGCTCTGCTCCGACCCGAGGAGATTCCCCGCGCCCCGGATCTCCAGGTCCATCGCCGCGATGCGGAAGCCCGAGCCCAGCTCGGAGAACTCCTGCAGCGCCTTCAGGCGCCGCCGCGCGACCGGCGTCAGCGCCTTGCGCGCCGGCACCAGAAGGTAGGCGTACGCGCGCCGGTCGGAGCGCCCCACGCGGCCCCGAAGCTGGTAGAGCTGAGCGAGGCCGAAGCGGTCGGCACGGTTGACGGTGATGCTGTTGACCCGCG
>DAISWT010000206.1:0-5535 GCA_036826235.1 Acidobacteriota bacterium
GGGCGCCCAGCCCCAGGGCTCATACGAAACCCAGACCCAGCCGGTCGGGCACCACGTCCAGTAGCCATTGACGTAGGGGCCCCACGAGCCACTATAGACCGGCCTCCAGACCCACCCGTAGTCCGGCACGCTGCGCCACGAGCCGTAATAGGACAGTTCGTTCAGGTACGGGTGGACCTCGTTCGGGACCTCCTCGACGATGTCCTGCGGCGCCTCACCCGAATCGTGCCTCAGGTACGCCTCCTGACGACTTTCGACGAACCGATCGAAATCATCCAATCGGGCCATGTTGAATCGGCGCGGGTCGGAAGGGATCCTGCCCGACTGCACGCTGCTGCGCTCTCCGGTCCGTACCAGGACCGAGCCATCATCCCCCGAGAGCTCCGCCACGCCACGGAACGAGTACAGGGTCGTGGAGCCGTCGTCGATCTCGATGCGGAAACTGCCGCCCGAGAGGAGGTAGACCGACCCGGCCTCCGTGTCAACGCGGTAGCTCCTGGTCTTGCTGTCGAATTCCGGGACCTCGAGACGCAGGACGCCGCCTTCCAGGGCGAGGAGGTCAGTCGAGTCGTACCTGTTGCCGATGTCGGCCAGGTTCCTGACATCGAGGCGGGTCCCCCCGTCCAGCCAGAGGACGGCGCCGTCCGCCAGTCCAATTTCGGCCCGGCCGTCCGAGGTCGTCAGACGGTCGCCCGGGGTGACCGGGGAATTCAGGGTCCCTTCCGAGACCTCTCCTTGACCGGTCCGCTGGACGCTCAAATCTCCTTCGAGAAAGCGCACCCGCCCGTACGTCGACCCGAGATCCGCATCGTCGGCCAGGGCCGGGATGACCGGCCCGCCCAGAAAGAGTCCACTCAAGGCGCCTGCCGCCAGGATCAACCGGGACCATCTCGTCTTGGTTCGCATGCCGGGTACCGCCTTCTCTGGGACCCGTCGATCGGGCCCCGCCATGACTTAAGCCAATTCCATGCCACCCTCGGAACTTCGACGCGAAGGTCAAAGCCGTCATTTCCTCAGCCGGAGGGTACGCCCGGATGACATGCCGGCAGGGCTGTCCACATGGCCGTGGCCACTCGTCCTCCTGCCTGGACAGCCAAGACCCAGCCTTGTACCCGGAAATCACCCGGGCCTATACTGGGGCATGACCCGCCGCTTCGTCGGGCTGTTTGTCCTCGCTTACGTCGTGACCCTCCTGGCCCCTGATTACGCCTCCGGGACGTCCCGTAAGGCGAAGCCGCCCGCGTCTGGAGAAGGCAAGGAGAAACCCAGGATCAGCCTGACTGCCGACCCCGCCTTCGGGTTCACCCCCGTCAGCGTTATCCTCACCGGGCACCTCACCGGCGTCGACCTGCATGACCGGAACTTCTGCCACGCCGCCGTTATCTGGGTGCGTATCGATCCGGGGCAGACGGAGCGGGACGGGTTCCGGATCCGTGAGGACCCCGCCTGCGTCCATCCACCCGAGGAGATTTCGGTGCCCAGCAGCTTCACCAAGACGTTCGACCTCTACCGTCCCGGATCGTATCTGATTCGCCTCGAGGTTGAGGGGAAAGACGGCACCCGCGTGGTCTCCGCCTATACCCGCGTCGAGGTCCTCAGGGTCAATTAGCCTCCTCGCCTTGCCCCAGCTGCTTCAGCAGGCGATCCTTCAACCGCGAGCGCAGCCTTTCCTTGGCCCTCTCCTCGGCGACCCGGGCCTGCGCCCTGGTGTTCATCCGGAAATCCGGGCTGGCGAGGTCACCCTGCAACGTGAAATAGACGACCAAGCGGCCGTCATCGGTCAACCCCCCCAGCCGGGCGTTCTTCGCCACCATGCCCCTGGTCGACTCCTCTGAGAAGCGCGCGGTCGTGTCCAGATTGAGAGTGGCGTCGAGACCGACCCAACCCTTTCCCTCAAGGTCGAGGTCCTGCGAGAGCAGCGTCAGATCCTCGGTCCGGGCCTTGCGGTCGGCCACCACGAGGCTTCCCCGCAGGCTCTGGAACGGCGTGCTCTCCCGGCCGATCCCCTTGCCCCCGGCCATCTCCAGAAGAGCCGCGACCTGCTTGAGCACGCTGAAGGAGGTGACGGCACCGTCGGTGATCTCGAGGGCGCCCGTGCCACGGGCGGTTTCAAGAATCTCGTTCATGCTGGAGCCGCTCGCGGAGAGTGCGAGGTTGCCGGTCAAACGGCCGCGAACCAGGTCCTTGAGCCCTTCGCCGTAGGCCGTCAGGAGAGGATTGACATCGATCCTCTCGAGCCGGAGGGAGGCCGCGTAACCAGGCGTGGCTTGGGCGACATCGACATTGGCGGATCCGCCGAGGCTCCCCCCGTAGAACGAGGCGCTCAAATCTTTCAGGGAGAAGACACTGCGCGCCAGGCCGGCCGAGGCGCGCACGTTCGACAGATCGAACGTCTGAAAGCGGACCTGCTTGATCTCGAGGCGGCCGCTGCCGCTCACCTGATCCAGGAGCCCCGACGTGCGGCGAGCCACCCGGGGGGCGGTCGCGGCGCCGGCGACGGCCGCCGGGGCTGTGGGAACGAGCGTGGCGACGATCTCGTTCAGATCCAGCCGCGGCGAGTTCAGGTTGAATCCGATTCTCGGCTTGAGCAAGTTCTCCACTTGCAGCCTGCCGCGCAGGGAAGACGAGCCGGCGGAGACGCTGAAGTCGCGCCATTCAGCCCTGTCCCCGTCCACGAGAATCGTCCCCGAGAGATCCCTCACCGGCAGGGCCATGGCGGCGTCGCGGTAGCTGACGCCGGATAGCGCGAGCGTTCCCTTGAATCGCAGCCCCTCGGGATGCTCGAGGGGCACATCGGCCGACCCGTCGAGATCGAGCGATCCCCGCACCTCAAGGCCGGCCGGGCGGGCCACACTGAGCCACGGAAAAAGCAGCGCGAGATCCTCGACCCGCACCGATTTGCCCCGGGCATGCATCGTCAGCAGCGGTCTCTCGCCGCTGGCGCGCAGGCGGGCCCGGACACCCAGCGCGCTCCGGCCCAGCCCGACGGACATGTCGAGGTCCGCCTGCCCGTCTCCGCCCCAGCCGCTGATGGTGGCGTCGATCGGGGCGACGGCCAATTCCTGCCGTCGTCCCGGTAGGACCGCGTCGTCATAGATCCGGATGCGGCCGCCGGCGATGCGCGCCCGATCGACGATGACCTTGAACGAGTCGGGCTCGCCGGAGCCCGCACCGGCCGCTGGCGCGGCGGTGGCCCTCCGCACCAGGTCGTCGAAGTTCCAGGCGCCGCGCGAGTCGCGAATAAGGGTGAGTATCGGTCGATCGATGATGATGGAGGTGACACTGGCCCGGCCGCGCAGCAGCCCCAGAAGGCCGAGTCGCACTGTCAGAGATTCCGCCGTCAGGGCGCTTCGGCCGGGATAGGCGGCCGAGTCCGAGATCCGGATCGGCCCGCGCACCGACAATCCGGGCACGGGCAGGACCCTGAACGAAATCGTCCCGAAGTCGATCGTACGACCGGTCGCATTCTGCACTCTGGCGGCTATGAGCGGCCCGTAGCGATCGGCGTCCACGAGCCAGGGCAGGGCGACCGCCGCCGCGACCACCAGGGCCGCCGCCATCGCCAGAACGATCAGCGAGCGTTGCACTCCTCGCGACCAAGTCACGCCCCTCTCCTCAAGCGCTCAGGGGGTCCCGTCGGGGTCTTCCTGCTTCATGTAGGCCCGCGCCAGCCGGCGGCCTCTCGAGTACCCGAGAAGCGATGACCAGCGGGCCAGCTTCATCTGGTGGCGTATCTCTCCAATCTTCCTCCGGGCGGCCTCCTCCCCCAGGGAGATGCATTCGACGATGGCCGAGAAATCGGCCCAGTGGACGTGGTCGACGTCCGGCTCGACGAGGACGTCGGCGAAGCGGCACTGCATCTCCTTGAGGGCGTCGGCCTTCACCGCGTTGGCACGCACCATGATGTTCAACCCGCTGTGGTAGCCCGATGTGTCCTCGATCTCCTTCGACACGTCCACCCCGATCACCATGCTCGCCCCCAGACGCAGGGCCGGGATCACAGGCACCTTGCTGGTCCATCCCCCGTCAACCAGCAGACGCCCGTCGATCTGGACGGGCGGCAGGAGACCCGGGACCGCGCTGCTGGCGCTGACGACGTGGCGGAGAAGACCCTCCCTGAGCACAACCTCCTCGCCGCGGTTGATGTCGGTGGCGACCGCGGCGAACGGTATTTTCGTTTCATCGAGCCGGACGTCGTCCAGAATTCCGTTGATATTGTGCTCGAAGTGCTCGGCGCTGATCCACGACGTCTTGGCCATGGAGAAGGAGTAGAAGATTCCCTTCTTGATCAGGGAGACGAAATTGTACAGAAGTCCCGGGCTGGCCTGCCGGCTCTCCTTCAGGAAGTCGAACTTCGCCCGCTTGAACTGCTTGCTGAAGATGAAATCACGGAAACGCCTTTCGGTCGCGGCGGCGCTGCGCGTGGTGGCGTAGACGCCTCCGACCAGCGCCCCGACACTCGTTCCGACGATGAGGTCGATCGGGATCTCGCACTCCTCGAGGACCTTCAGGACACCGATGTGGGCCAGCCCGCGCGCGGCACCGCCTCCGAGGGCGAGCCCGACCTTGAACCCTTCGAACATCCTCGCCTCGCCGCTATCGCGATACCCCGTTGCCGCCCGTCAATATATGGCAGGTCGCGGCCGGGGGCCACGAACGGCCCCTGTCCGGCGCGACATTAACGCATAGCGGCACCGTCGGCGGAGCGGGCAGGAAGGGCACGCGGGGGCCCGCGACCGGCAGACTCGCCTGCCCAAGGTGATCAGGCTGATGTGGGCCGTGTAGCACCGCCCGGCGGGTATCACCGCCTCCAGGAGGGCCTGCGTACGCTCCGGCGTCGCCTTCGACGGTACCCACCCCAGCCGCCGGGCGACCCGGTGGATGTGCGTGTCCACGGGGAACGCCGGCCGGCCGCACGAGAAGAGCAGGACGCAGGAGGCGGTCTTCTCTCCCACCCCCCTGAGGCCGAGCAGGTAGGCCTTCGCCTCATCGGCCGGCATCCGCTGCAGGACGCCCAGATCCAGACGCCCCTGGTCGCGCAGGATGGCGCGAAGAACGTCCTGGATCACGCGGCTCTTTGTGGGCGCCAGGCCGCCGACGCGTATGGCGTCGTCCACTTCCTCGCGCGAGGCCCGCAGGACGCTCTCCCACGTTGGAAAGCGGCGGCGCAGTTTCATGTAGGCCCGATCCCGGTTCACATCGTTCGTATGCTGCGACAGGATGGTGAGGATCAGCTCGTCGAGGGGCGGAAGGCGGCGGGCCGGACGGGGCCGGCCGAACGCTTTCTCCAGGAGGTCGAGCTCCCTGCTTATCCTGGGTCCGAGGGCGGCGGTCATGGTGGGCTGCCCGGCGGGCCTTCACAGCGCCCCGGGGGACGGGAGCTGCGTGAAATGGCCGTCGGTCATGACAAGATCGTCCGCGGTTCCGGCCCGGCCGTCCGCGCCGAGGCTGGTCAGCGTGAAGCTTGGGCCGGCCGACTCGTAGACGAAATTGTTCCCCCAGGCATCTACGGTCACGGCGGACGGGAGGAAGACG
>DAISWT010000207.1:0-5521 GCA_036826235.1 Acidobacteriota bacterium
CCGATGTAGTCTTCCTTCTCGTACAGGACCACGTCGGACAAACCGCCGCGCTCGAGCTCCCAGGCCGCCATCAGGCCCGAGACGCCACCGCCCAGGACGATCGCGTCGTGCAGCGGCCCCTCGGGGACGAGGGACGATGGGATGGCCAGCGCGCCGTCGCGCAAACGGTGGGCGATGTCGTACGACTCTTCGATCAGCTCGCCGTCGTATCGCCGGGCCGCCGTCGCCGGCTTGCGGCCGCCCGCCTGGCCCCCGAGCAGCGCGCCGAGCGACAGGCGCGAGGCGAGGCTGGCCGCCAGCGTCGCTTTGAGGCTGCCGTTCAGGAACAGTCGCCGCGTGATGCCGCGCGCCCCGGAAGCATCCAGCCGGTCCCCGGGGTTCCCGGCCCGCGCGCCCCCGGTCCCGCGCCTGCCGCCCCCTGCGGTCCCGCGCGCAACCATGGCCTAGAACTTCACCTTCGGGACCTGCTGCGCATCCGGGCCGGCCTCGAAGTACTCGCGCTCCTTGAAACCGAACATGGCGGCAAACATCCTGGTCGGAAAACGTTTGATCGATGTGTTGTAGAGCCGGACCGCGTCGTTGTAACGCATCCGCTCCACGGCGATCCGGTTCTCGGTGCCGGCCAGCTCGTCTTGAAGACGGATGAAGTTCTCGTTCGCCTTGAGGTTCGGATAGTTCTCGGCGATCGCGATCAGCCGGCCGAGCGCGGATGTCAGCCCCGCGTTGGCCGCAGCGGCCTCGGCGGGCGAGGTCGCGCCGGCCAGACGGCTCCTCGCCTCGGCGACCGCCTCGAACACCTCCTTCTCGTGCGCTGCGTACCCCTTGACCGTCTCCACCAGGTTCGGGATCAGATCGGCGCGGCGCTGCAGGACGTTCTGCACCTGCGCCCAGGCGCTCTGGACCTGCTGGTCCTGCGTGACCAGCCGGTTGTAGAGACCGGACATGAACAGAGCGCCCACGACCAGGATCAGCAGAAGCACGCCGCCGACCACCAGGCAGCCGGCCAGACCCTTGTTCATCGGAACTCGCCTCCAGTCTCGGGAGCGCCTCCCCCGCGGGGCCGCGATCCTACGTCTTCAGACGGTCCACCATGCGGGCCGCCCGTGTGAGCTGCTCATAATACAGCGCGTAGATCGTCTTGAGATCCTGCGCCGGCTTCTCGCCGCGCCGCAACCGCGCCACCTCATCGAATGGACCCCTCTCCAGGGCCGCCGCCTCGCAGAACGCCGCGACCACATCGCGGTTGCTCGAGGGGATCGGCCTGCCAAGCAGATGCAGCCCGCCGCGGAACAGAGCGGCGAACGCGGTGTACGAATCCGACAGCAGCCGGCGCAGGACGCGCGCATCATCGTGGCCCAGAACGTACCCCTCGCGCAGGCGCATCATCTTCTCATCCATCTCCCGCTCGCACTGCAGCCGCAGACAGCCGCGATCGATCGCGACACCCGCGAACGGGTCCTCGCCGTGCACCACCAGCCGGCTCGCCTGGATGTCGAGAAACTCGATCGGGAACGTGTCGGCCGACTCCGCGATGAGAGACGGCGAGAACAGACGCGGCACCGGGTGACCCCGGCGCACGAAGCGCCGCACCGGCCGCGCCAGGGCCTCCAGCGTGCCGGGGTCGAGCGCCTCCAGCACCAGGATCAGGTTCAGATCGCTCGTGCCGTGATGGTAATCACCGCGCGCCGCCGAGCCGTACAGGACCACGCTGCGCAGCCGCGGCCCGAGCGCCTCCTTGAGGGCGCCCACCAGGGCCTGCAGCACAGGGTCGTTCTTGGCGTCCACGGCTTTCATGATCGCGCCAAGGTCATCGTGTCACCCCGCGGCTTTCGAAGTTCGGCCCGGCCGGCGTCACCGCCCCGCGCCGCCACCCCCGAAGCCTCCGCCGCCGAAGCCCCCGAAGCCGCCGCCCCCGCCCCCTCCGAAGCCGCCGCCGAAGCCCCCACCGTACCACACTCCGCGATAGCGACCGCGCCGGCCACCGGGGATGACAAAGATCCGGAGGAGGATGATGAGAACGAGAAACACCAGGAGCGGCAGAGACGTGCGCCAGTCCCCTTTCGTCTTCCACGCCACGCGCGGGCTCTCCACCCCCTCGATGGTCGCGCCGTAGTGCTCGGCGCACGCCCCCACCAGGGCATTGCTGGCCTGAAGGAGCGCGGTCGAGAAGTCCTTCGCGCGCAGGGGCGAGACGACGAAGCGGTCCAGGATCGCGCCGACCCGTCCGTCGGGCAGGAAGCTCTCGACCCCGTAGCCCGTGGCCACGAAGATGTGCGGCTCCTCGGTCGTGACCGCCACCACGATGCCGCGGTCATCGCCCTTCTTGCCGACGCCCCACTCGGTGCCGACGCGCACGGCGAAATCCGCCAGCGTCTCGTCCTCGAGCCGCGGCACCGTGATCACCACGATCGCGACGCCGGTCTTCTGAAACAGCTCGGTGTGGCGTCCCTCCATCGTCTCGATCGTGCCACGGTCGAGGACGCCGGCGAGATCGTGCACCGACCGGTCCCCATGCGGCGGGAGCTGCAGACGCGTGGCCGCCGCCATCCCGGTGGCGAGGAGCGCGATGGCAAGAGCGGCGGTCACGAAGCGCGCCGGAACCAACAGGGGATGCGCCATGAACGAACGTGGGACATCTGCTTGTGGATGCGGACGCGTGACTCTCAAAGCTGCCGGATCTCCGAAGGTGTCGCGGCCCGATCCTGCGAAGCGGTGACCGGGTGCGCGGCAGAGCATCATAGCGTCAACGCGCCGCGAGCGGGGCGACCCCCAGGCAGACAGATTCCCTCCGCCAGGTTGACCCCCACGCGCCGACCCGACATGAAATTGCAACCTGAAGCGACATCGGCCGCCCGGAGTCACCTGGAGCCGCGGCTACGTCCGACGGAGCCCCGGACTACCGGCACGCGACTTCCTGTAGCCGGAAACCAAGAGAGCTGTGATACGAAGCAGGACTGGAGCAGGAGGATCGAGAATCGTTTTCCCTGATCGGACAGACCGTGGGGAACTGGAAGCTCGTGCGGCGGTTGGGCCAGGGTGGGATGGGCGTCGTCTATCTGGCCGAAAGGATTGATGGTCAGTTCAAGCAGGACGCCGCTCTGAAGCTCGTCAGGCACGGGGTGGACACGAAGCAGGTCATCGCGCGGTTCGATGTGGAGCGCCAGGCCCTGAGCGTCTCGACCTGTTCGTTCAGGTCTGCGAAGGGGTCCAGCACGCTAGCCCGGAGCAGGCCGATTTGACCGGTCAAGACGTGGACACGCGGTCGGACATCTACTCCCTGGGAGTGATGCTCTATGAGTTGCTCGTCGGGGCCTTGCCGTTCGAGCCCGGGGATCTGCGGCGCGCCGGTCGGTTGCCTCGCCTCCGTGCGCGGCGATCGCGCGCAGGCGATGCGTGGGATCCGACAGGCGGTCGAGGGCGGTTATATCAATGCCGACGTGATGGTCAGGGACACCGACCTCCAAGCGCTCCACGGTCCAGAGTTCGACGCCCTGGTTGACCATGCCCGCCGGAACGCTGCCGCGGCTCGGCTTCTAGCGGTGACCGGTAGAAGAACGCGTGGACGACCCATCGATCCTGATCCCGGCATCGGCGTCCTCGTACACGATCGTCCCGCCCAGCATCGTCAGCAGGACCCGCGTGTCCGAGATACGTTCCGTCGGGATCCGGAACAGGTCCTGGCTCAGGACAATCAGGTCCGCGTGCTTGCCGACCTCGATCGATCCGATGTCCCGCTCCCGGCGCATCTGGTACGCGGGGTTGATCGTGTGCATCTTGATCACGGCGAGCAGATCGGGGACGACCTCCCGCGGGCTCAGCGGTCCCGGAAAGACGCCTGGAACGGTCTCGCCCGTGTGATCGACGGCCGTCTCGATCTGCACGAACGGAAGGAGCGGATCGACCGGATAGTCGCTGCCGCCGGCGATGATGGCGCCGCTGCGCCACAGCTCGGCGGCGGGGAAGAGACGGCTGTAGAGCGCCTCGTCTATGAAACCCTGCGTGCCGTTCACGGTGTATGCGTCGCGCCGGGCCCACTGCAACGACATGCTCGCGATCACCCCGAGCCTGGCGAAGCGGGGCACGTCCGCCTCGTCGATGGCCTCGAGGTGGGTGATGGTGTGGCGCAGATCGCGCGCGCCGTTCTGCTCGAGCGCCGCCTGGAAATCGTCCAGCGCCTCCCGGGTGGCGCGGTCGCCGATGGCGTGGACGTGGATCTGCCAGCCCGCCTTGTCGAGCTCGACGAAGCCGGTCCGGGCGTCGGAGCACGACGGATCCGGCCCCCGGGCCTTCCCGGGCCGCCAGATCGGCTTGTCCAGCGTTCCGGCGTTGACGTTGTAGGGCTTCAGCATCGCCCCGGTGTGGGCCGGGTACTCCATGACGCCGTCGCAGTACACCTTGACGCTCGTGACCTCGAGAAGCCCGCGCGCGTATCGCTTGTAATCGTTCAGCGCGGCGATCTTCTTCCGCAGGTCGGCCGGGTCGGTGCTGCCGTGGACGAAGGAAGCCGACAGCCCGAGATTCGCCCGGAGCGTCAACCTGCCTTCGTCCTGGACCTTCGCCCACTGGGCGATCTCGTCCTCGCCCCCGCCGGGCACGAAGACGGACGTGATGCCCATCCGGTTGGCATCCGCGTTCGTCCGCCGCACGATCTCGACCCTGGATTCTTCCGTGACCGGCGCTTCCTGGCCCCAGTCACCGACCTCGTAGTCCGCGAAGAATCCGTTCGGCTTGCGCGCGGCGTCGCGACCGATTTCGCCACCCGCCGGAGAGGGCGTGTTCTCGTCGATGCGGGCGTTGTCGATCGCTCGGCTGTTCATCCAGAACTTATGTCCGTCGGCGTTCTCGACCATGACGGGTCGCGTCGTGTCGAGCCGGTCCAGGTCGTAGCGAGTCAGGGCCGTCCCCGGCGGCACGATCGCCTCGCCGAACAGGTGGGTCGCGGTCATCCGGACGTTGGTCTTCTTCAGGCCGGTCTGCCCGGGCCGGTCGAGACAGGCCTGGAGCCGCGCGAGGATCTGCGACACCGTGCCTCCCGCGTACCCCATCTCGCAGTCGGTCAGCCGGGTCCCGTGGAAATGTCCGTCCACGATCCCGGGCATGACCATGCGGCCACCGAGGTCGATGACCCGGGTCTTCGGACCGACGTATCGCCTGGCCTTTCGATCCTGTCCGATGAATGCGAATCGTCCGTCGGCGATCGCGACGGCCTGGGCGAATCTCGGCTCCCAGGCGCCGGCGTGCCGCTCGACGCCCTTGAAGATGAGGATCCGGCCGTTCGTCATGACCGTTTCGGCTTCGCGCGGGCGGTCCTGCGCGGCCGCCGGGTGGAGGACGGACGCTAGGATCGCAACGGCAGCAAGACGCCTGCGCATGGCTCTCGAGGGTCTCGAGGTAGTCGGTTCATTCATCGCCGCACTTCCTCAGCCACGCCCCGAGGCGGCGCCGGATGCAGCGCCGTGATCAGCCTCACACCACCGCGACCTTCACGCAGTGGATCGGCGGGAGCGAGTCGAACAGGCAG
>DAISWT010000208.1:0-5492 GCA_036826235.1 Acidobacteriota bacterium
ATGAAGGGGGCGACGGGGGCGCGCAACTATTCGCAGTGCGACTCCCTGCTCATGAGCAGCACCTGTGGGGCCCACACCTTCCCGTACATCGAGGTCAAGAACAGCACGGCGCGTCTCGAGCACGAAGCCTCGACCTCGAAGATCGGCGAGGACCAGCTGTTCTACTGCCGGCAGCGCGGCCTCAAGCCCGAGGACGCCGTCTCGATGATCGTGAACGGCTTCTGCAAGGAAGTCTTCCGCGAGCTGCCGATGGAGTTCGCGGTGGAGGCGCAGAAGCTGCTTGGCGTCACTCTCGAGGGCAGCGTCGGCTGAGTCTTCGCGACACTTCGGCACGGGGGTCCGCATGCTTCAGATCCGCAATCTGCACGCCCGGGCGGGAGACAAGGACATCCTCCAGGGCATCGACCTGGACGTGAAGGCGGGCGAGGTGCACGCCATCATGGGGCCGAACGGCTCGGGCAAGAGCACGCTCGCGAACGTTCTCGCCGGCCGCGAGTCGATCGAGGTCACGCAGGGCCAGGTGCTCTACGAGAGCAGGAACCTGCTGGACATGTCCCCCGAAGAGCGCGCCTGGGAGGGAGTCTTCCTTGCCTTCCAGTACCCCGTCGAGATCCCCGGCGTCAGCACCATGTACCTGCTCAAGGCCGGGCTGAACGCCATTCGCAGGCACCGCGGCCTGCCGGAGCTCGACGCGATGGAGTTCCTGACGATGATCAAGGAGAAGGTCAAGCTGGTCGAGATCGAGCAGACCTTTCTGAACCGTTCAGTGAACGAGGGGTTCTCCGGCGGCGAGAAGAAACGCAACGAGATCCTGCAGATGGCGGTGCTCGATCCGAAGCTGGCGATCCTCGACGAGACGGACAGCGGGCTCGACATCGACGCCCTCAGGATCGTCGCCAACGGAGTGAACGGCCTGAGATCGCGAGAGCGCTCGATGCTGGTGATCACGCACTACCAGCGGCTCCTGAACTACATCGTGCCGGACCGCGTGCACGTCCTGCACAACGGCCGTATCGTGCGGTCGGGAGGCAAGGAGCTGGCCCTCGAGCTCGAGAAGAGGGGCTACGCCTGGATCGAGCAGGAGCTCCGGGGCGCCGGCGCTCCTCCGGGTTAACGACGATGGCGCGGGCGGCGGCGTCGGACAGAGAGCGGTACCTGACGGAGTTCGCGCGTCTCGCGAGGGAGCGGCCTTCCATCAAGCGCTCCTGGACCTTCCGGGCGCGCCAGGACGCCATGTCGCGCTTCGAGGAGATCGGCTTCCCCACGCTGCAGGATGAGGAGTGGCGGAAGACCAGCGTCGCGCCGATTCTGCAGGTCCCGTTCCGGCCCCAGCCGGCCCCCGCCACGAACGGCTTCACGCCTCAGGAGATCGAGCGGTACACCTTCGAGCCCTGGGACTGCACGCACATGGTGTTCGTCAACGGGCACTATGCTCCCGGGTTGTCGCGTCTGCGAACCCTCCCTGCGGGGGTGGTGATCGAGCCCCTGGCGGCCGCCCTCGAGACACGCCGCGACGAGATCGAGCCGCACCTGGCGCGCCACGCAAGCGACCGGAGGCACGCCTTCGTCGCGCTCAACACGGCGTTCATGCAGGACGGTGCGTACGTCCGTGTCCCCGATGGCGTGGAGCTGGAGGAGCCGCTGCATCTGCTGTTTTTCTCGACCTCGAACAGCGAGGCGGTGGTGTCGTACCCGAGGAACCTGGTGATCGCCGGCCGGGGGGCGCGCCTGTCCGTCGTCGAGAGCTATGTCGGGCCGCACCACGACCTGTACCTCACCGACACCGTCACCGAGATCGTGGCGGGGGAGAACGCCGCGATCGATCATTACAAGCTGCAGCGCGAGAGCGAGAGGGGGTATCACGTCGCCGTGGTGCAGGCCGACCTCGGCCGCTACGCCCGCCTCGGGTCCTGGAACATCTCCCTGGGCGGCGCGCTGGTGCGCAACGATCTCGGCGCCCTCCTGGGCGCCGAAGGCGGCGAAGTCAACCTCGCGGGCCTGTACATCACGGGCGGAACGCAGCACGTCGACAACCACACGCTGATCGATCACGCCAGCCCGCACTGCGCCAGCCACGAGCTGTACAAGGGCGTGCTCGACGATCGCTCGCGCGGCGTCTTCGATGGCACGATCATCGTCCGCCAGGACGCGCAGAAGACCGACGCGCACCAGACGAACCGGAATCTGCTGGTCTCGGAGAACGCGCTGGTCGATTCGACGCCGCGCCTGCAGATACTCGCCGACGACGTCAAATGCACGCACGCCGCCACCATCGGCCAGATCGACGAGGACCAGATGTTCTACCTGAGATCCCGCGCCATCAGCCAGGAGACCGCGCGCAACCTGCTGATCCAGGCGTTTGTCAGCGAGGTCCTGCACACCATGCGGATCGAGCCGATCCGTGCGGGGCTGGAATGCCTCCTGTTCACGCGGCTGCGCAAGGGGCACGGGGCGGGGGTCGAGCCGTGACGCGGCCGGGCGATCTCCTGGCCGCCGCCCCCGCGCGCAAGGCACCCGCGGCCTTCGACGTCGAGAGGGTCCGCGCGGACTTCCCGATCCTGCGGCAGACGGTGTTCGGGAAGCCGCTCGTCTACCTGGACAACGCCGCGACCGCCCAGAAACCGCGGGCAGTCATCGATACCCTGACGCGCTTCTATGAAGTCGACAACGCCAACATCCACCGCGGTCTGCACCAGCTGAGCGAGAGGTCCACGGCCGCCTATGAGGAGACCCGGGCGAAGGTCCGGCGGTTCTTGAACGCCGCCGAGGACCGGGAGATCGTCTTCGTGCGCGGCACGACGGAGGCGATCAATCTGGTGGCTTCCAGCTACGCCCGCCCGCGCGTCCGCCGCGATGACGAGGTCCTGATCACCACGATGGAGCACCACTCGAACATCGTCCCCTGGCAGATGCTGTGCGAAGAGAAGGGGGCGCGGCTGCGCGTCGCGCCGATCAACGACGACGGCGAGCTGCTCCTGGACGAATTCGAGGCGCTCCTCGGGCCGAAGACCCGCATCGTCTCGGTGGCCCACGTCTCGAACGCCCTCGGGACGGTCAACCCGATCCGCCGAATCGTGGAGATGGCCCACCGGCGGAGCATTCCGGTGCTCGTGGACGGCGCCCAGGCGGCCCCCCACTTCAAGGTCGACGTGCGGGATCTGGACTGCGACTTCTACGCGTTGTCGGGACACAAGCTGTTCGGCCCGACCGGCATCGGCGTGCTGTATGGCAAGGCCGCTGTGCTCGAAGCGATGCCGCCGTACCAGGGTGGCGGGGACATGATCGCCTCCGTCACCTTCGAGAAGACGATCTACAACCGGCTGCCGCACAAGTTCGAGGCCGGCACGCCGCACATCGCGGGCGTCATCGGCCTCGGGGCGGCGATCGATTACCTCGAGTCGATCGACCCCGAGGGCCGCGCCGCCCATGAGGAGGCGCTGCTCGGGTACGCCACGCGCAGGCTCGCCGAGCTCCCGCGCCTGCGAATCGTCGGGAGGGCGAAAGAGAAGACGGGCGTCCTGTCGTTCGTCGTCGAGGGGATCCACCCGCACGACATCGGCACCATTCTGGACCGTGAAGGGATCGCCATCCGCGCCGGCCACCACTGCGCGCAGCCGCTGATGGACCGCTTCGGCGTGCCGGCGACGGCGCGCGCGTCCTTCGCGCTGTACAACACGCGTGAGGAAGTCGGCGCCCTGGAGTCGGGGATCCGCAAGGTCCTGGAGGTGTTCCGCTGATGGCGTCCGACCTGGGCGACCTGTACCAGGAGGTGATCCTCGACCACAACCGGCAGCCGCGGAACTTCGGCGATCTGCCCGGCGCCAACCGCAGGGCGGAGGGTTTCAACCCGCTGTGCGGCGACCGGGTCACCGTGTCGCTGACTCTCGAGGGGGATGTATTGAAGGACATCCGCTTCCAGGGCTCTGGCTGCGCGATCTCGAAGGCATCGGCCTCCATGATGACGGAGACCATGAAGGGCCGGACACGCTCTCAGGCGGAGAGGCTGTTCCAGGAGTTCCATCGGCTTCTCACCGAGGACTCCGGCGCGCCCGACGCGGCGGACCTCGGCAAGCTGGTGGTCTTCTCGGGCGTGCGCGAGTTTCCGGTGCGCGTCAAGTGCGCGACGCTGGCCTGGCACACGCTGCGCGCCGCCCTGGACAACGCCCACGGAATTGCTTCGACGGAGTGAACGGAATCAACGGAGCGGACGATTACCCATGAGCGAACTCAAGAACGACGGCAGCCCGCTCCCCGATCTGGGATCGGCTCCGGGCATCCGGGAGAAGGTCATCGAGGCCCTGCAGAGCTGCTACGACCCTGAGATCCCCGTCAACATCTACGAGCTCGGTCTGGTGTACGAGGTCACGGTCGACGAGCAGAAGGGGGAGGTCGGTATCCGCATGACGCTCACGTCGCCGGCCTGCCCGGTGGCAGGATCACTGCCGCCCGAGGTCGAGGCCAAGGTGCGGGCCGTCCCCGGTGTCACGAAGGCCAGCGTCGAGGTGGTGTGGGAGCCGCCCTGGACTCCCGAGAAGATGACCGAGGCCGCCAAGCTGCAGCTCGGCATGCTGTGAGCGCCGCCGGTCCGCGCGTCAGATCGACGTGCGTCTGAGCGGGGTCGGCCGGTCCTTGCCGGTCAGGCGGTCGGCGACGAAGTTGTCGAAGATGTGGACCATCCACTCCAGGGGGCTCAGGCGCCCCCGGGTGTAGCCGCCCGATTGCGTTCCCTGGTAGGCCAGCTCGCACGCCCGCCAGTCCTGCCGGTTGGTCAGATCCCAGAAATCGACCGCGTCCGAAGGGTCGAACCCCGGACGCGCGACCTCCTCGGGATCGAACAGGAACTCGCACACGACCTCGGAGCGACCCGTGCCCTGCGGCCAGACCGTGTGGGTCATCACGTAGTCGGGGTGCAGGCTGAGGAGCAGGTTGGGATACACGATGTAGTAATGGATGCGCCGGTGGTCCTCGGCCGTGATCCCCTCGAAGGGCGGCCGGTTGCTCTTGCCGGTGAGCGACATGGTCTGGTACTCGTCCTTGCGGAGATCCATCCAGCCGCCCACGGTCGCCTGGTTGATCAGATCGATCTCGCCGCTCATGTAGTGCGACACGCGGTTCAGCTCGGGATGGATCAGCGAGCAGTGGTAGCACTCCGAGTAGTTTTCGCAGAGCATCTTCCAGTTGGTCTCGACCGTGTAGGTGATCCGCCGGCCGCGCCGCAGCCCGTCCATCCCGTAGCGCGCGAACTTGCTGCCCATGTCCCCGAGGAACTCCGCCAGACCCGGTCCCTCCGCCGAGAGGCTGATGAACAGGAAACCGTCCCAGCGCTCCAGCCGGACGCGGTTCAGGCCGAACTGACGCTTCTCGAAATGGCGCGCCTCCTCCATGTGCGGCGCGACGCGCAGCGTTCCGTCGAGATCGTAGGTCCAGGCGTGGTAGGGACACAGCAAGTGCTTCAGCCCCGTACCCGATGCCTCGGTGAGCAGACGCGAGCC
>DAISWT010000209.1:0-5470 GCA_036826235.1 Acidobacteriota bacterium
CGGCCCCGGGGGACCGCCTGCGCACCTCGCTCCTTCCGTCCCCGCGGCCGGGACGCGTCCGCCGCCACGCCCGGGCTGCGGCCGGCCGCGCGGTCCCCGATTCGATCGCCGCCTGCGCCGCCGCCAGGCGGGCGATCGGGATGCGGTAGGGCGAGCAGCTCACGTAGTCCATGCCGGCGCGATGGCAGAAGCGTACCGAGCGCGCTTCACCCCCGTGCTCGCCGCAGATGCCGATCTTGAGGCCCGGGTGCGCGGCGCGGCCGCGCTCGATGGCCCAAAGCACGAGCTGGCCGACGCCCTCCTGGTCCAGGGATTGGAACGGATCTTCGGCGAAGATGCCGAGCCGCCTCTCGTCCACGTAGTCCGGCAGGAAGCGCCCGGCGTCATCGCGCGACAGGGCCATGGTCATCTGCGTCAGATCGTTGGTCCCGAACGAGAAGAAATCGGCCGCGGCCCCGATCGCCCCCGCCAGGAGGGCGGCGCGCGGCACCTCGATCATGGTGCCGACCTGGTACGGGATCGACTGCCCGTGCTCCTTCAGGACCTCGCCGGCCACGTCGCGCGTGCGCCGAGCAACCAGATCGAATTCCTTCGGATCCATGATCAGCGGGTGCATGATCTCGGGAAGGATCTTGATGCCGCGGCGCCGCACCGCCACCGCCGCCTCCATGATGGCCCGAACCTGCATCTCCAGAATCTCGGGATAGGTGAGGCAGACCCGGCAGCCGCGATGGCCGAGCATCGGGTTGGCCTCCCTGAGCTGCTCGACCCGCCGCGCCACCGCGTCGACCGGCAGTTGGAGGCGCGCCGCCAGGGCCCGCTGCTCCTCCTCGGCGTGGGGCAGAAACTCGTGCAGCGGCGGATCGATGAGTCGGATCGTCACCGGCCGGCCGTCCATCGCCTCGAAGATCCCCTCGAAATCCTGCCGCTGGAACGGCAGGAGCCGCGCCAGTGCGCGCCGGCGGGCCTCGCCATCCTGCGCCAGAATCATCTCCCGGATGGCCAGTCGACGGTCTTCGCTGTCGAAGAACATGTGCTCGGTGCGGCACAACCCGATTCCCTGCGCCCCCATCTCCACCGCCTTCAGCGCATCGTACGGCGTATCGACATTGGCGCGCACCCCCAGCCGCCTGAAAGCATCGGCCCACGCCATGACGTCGTGATAGGCCTCGGGGAGGCCTGGCCGGATGAGCGGCATCGGTCCCTCGTACACCGCCCCCTCCGTGCCGTCCAGTGTGATCCGATCGCCCGGACGAAGCGTCCGCCCGCCGATGCGGGCGACGCCCTGCCCCTCGTCGATCGACAGCGCTTCGCATCCGACGATGCAGGTCTTGCCCCAGCCCCGTGCCACGACCGCCGCGTGCGAGGTCTTCCCGCCGGTCGCGGTCAGGACTCCCTGAGCGGCGTGCATGCCCGCCACGTCCTCCGGCGAGGTCTCGGGCCGCACCAGGATCACCGGCCGGCCCGCGCCCGCCGCCTCCTCGGCCGCCCGCGCCGTCAGCGCCACCTCGCCGGACGCGGCGCCTGGGACGGCGCCGATGCCCGTCGCCAGCAGCCGCGCCTCCCGAGCGCTGCGCGACACTTTCGGGTCGAGCACCGGATAGAACAGGCGCTCGATGTCCCCGGGGGTGACGCGCGACACGGCCTCCGCCCGCGTGATCACGCCGGCTCTCGCGAGGTCGCGCGCGATCCGGAAGGCGGCGCGCGGCGAGCGCTTGCCGGTGCGGCACTGCAGCATGTAGAGACGGCCTTCCTCGATGGTAAACTCCAGGTCCTGCATGTCGCGGAAGCGCCGCTCCAGGATCGACCGAACCCGGTCGAGCTCCTTGTAGACGGCGGGCAGGCGCCGGCGCATCTCGGAGAGGCTGAGCGGGGTGCGGATGCCGGCCACCACGTCCTCCCCCTGCGCGTTCATCAGCACGTCCCCGTACAGCGTCTTCTCGCCGGTGTTCGGATCGCGCGTGAAACAGACGCCGGTGCCGGAGGTTTCGCCCAGGTTACCGAAGACCATCTGCACCACGCTCACCGCGGTGCCCGGCAATCCGGTGATGCGCTCGACCCGGCGGTAGGTCACCGCCTTCTCCGCCATCCAGGATCTGAACACCGCCTCGATCGCCCCCCACAACTGCTCCTCGACATCCTGAGGGAAGGGGCGGCCGATCGCCTCCTGGATGTGCGACTGCAGCCGCCGGCAGATCTCGCGCAGCGATTCGGCCGGCACCTCGGTGTCCTCCCGGATCCCGAGGCGGGACTTGACGTCGCGCAGGACCTGTTCCAGCGGGTCGCGGGGCAGCCCGAAGACCACGCTGCCGTACGCGCCGAGGAAACGCCGGTAGGCGTCGTAGGCGAAGCGCTCATTGCGGGTGCGTTCGGCCAGGCCGCCTACCGCGCGGTCGTTCAGGCCCAGGTTCAGGATGGTCTCCATCATCCCCGGCATCGAGCGGGCGGCGCCCGAGCGCACGGACACCAGCAGGGGATCGCGCTCATCGCCGAAGCGATGGCCTGTCACGCGCTCGAGACGCCCCATGTGGCGCGCGACTTCGCGGCCGATGGCGCGACGGAGAGCGTCGCGGCCGCGCTTGAGGTAGACATCGCAGGCGGCGGTGCTGATGACGAAGCCCGCGGGCACCGGCAGGCCGATGCGGGTCATCTCATGCAGGCCGGAGCCCTTGCCCCCCAGCAGATCCTTCAGCCCGCCGTGCCCTTCCGCCCTGCCTCGACCGAAGAAGTAGAGGTATCGGCGCCCCATCAGCGTCTCGACTCGGGGGGCCGCGTCGCCGCCCCGCTCGCGCGCGCCGGGGCGACCGCTTCAGGCTGCACGATGATCTCCGAGAAGTCACCCACGCGCAGGAACAGGGACCCGATCGATCGCAGGATCGCCAGCCGGTTGCCCCGCAGCCGCCGGTCCTCCGCCATCACCAGGACCTCCTCGAAGAAGCGATCGAGCGGGCCGCCCAGCCGGGCGATCTCGCGCAGGGCGCCGGCGTGGTCGAGCCGCGCCTGCGCGGCTTCGATGGCCGGCAGTGCCGAGCGCACCGACCGATCGAGGGCACGCTCGGCGTCCTCCTTCAAGAGCGCGGGGTCGGGGAGCGTGGCGGCCTGGTCCTGGAGGATGTTCTTGATCCTCTTGTGCGCCAGAGCGAGCGCCTCGAAGCCGGGCTCGACGCGGATGTCGTCGAGCGCCGCCATGCGCAGGCGGGCGTCGTAGGGGTCGTCCATCGAAGCCGCCAGGGCGGAGCGCACGGAGTCCGGCCGCAGCCCGTGCGACTCGCCGAGGTGCTGCAGGCGGCCCCGGTAGAACTCCAGCAGGCTCGATCGAGCCTCGGCAGGCGGGACGCTTCCCTCGATGCCGTCCTCCCCGTAGGCGCGGATCGCGCGCTCCACAAGATCGCCCAGCGAGATCCGCACCTTCTTCCCGATGAGGATGCGGCAGACCCCGAGCACCGAGCGCCTCATGCCATAGGGATCGCGCGAGCCGGTCGGCACGATGCCCAGCAGGAAGATCCCCGCCTGCGTGTCGATACGGTCGGCGAGGGAGACCGCCGCCGCCTCCGGCGTCGCCGGAAGCGGGTCGTCGGCGCCGCGCGGCAGATAATGACCGGCGATCGCCGCCGCCACGCGGTCGCCGAGCCCGTCGGCCCTGGCGTACAGTCCACCGACGATCCCCTCCAGCTCCGGAAACTCCTTGACCATGTGGGTCGTCAGGTCCGCCTTCGAGAGCCGCACCGCCTCCTGCACCGCGGCGCGGTCGACCGCCAACCCGGCGCGCTCGAAGGCCGGCAGCACCGCGTTCGCCAGAGGGAGCATGCGTTCGATCTTGCGCGCGTACGACCCCAGCTTCTCGTGGAACGTGACGCGCGCCAGCCCGGTGGCGTGGGCGCGCAGCGGTTTCTTGCGGTCCTCTTCCCAGAAGAAACGCGCGTCCGCCAATCGGGCACGGAGCACCCATTCGTTCCCCTTGCGGATGGCGCCTTGCGGATCCCCCTGCGTGTCGGCGACCGCCAGGAAGCGGTTCAGCAGTCGGCCGGATCCCAGCACCAGGGAGAAGAATCTCTGGTGGTGGCGCATCGCCGTCACCAGGATCTCCTGCGGCAAGTCCAGGAACGAGGCGTCGAACTCTCCCGCGACGACGTGCGGCCACTCGACCGCCTGGGTCACTTCCTGCAGGAGTTCCGGGTCCCCGATCGTCCCCGGAGGAGCGCCGGGCGGCGCGGCGATGCCGGCGCCACACCCGCGTGCGACCTCCTCGAGCCGCGACCGGACGAGATCCCGCCTCTCGCGGACGTCCGCGATCACCAGGTGGCTGCGCAAGACCTCCTGGTATCGGAACGGGTCGGGAACCACGATCGACTGGCGTCCCAGGATGCGGTGGCCGGAGGTCGTGAGGCCCGACCGCACTCCCAGGATCGTCATGACGACGGGCGCATGGTCGAGAAGCGCCAGGATCCAGTGGATCGGCCGGACGAAGCGGTGCTCTCCCCGTCCCCAGCGCATCATTTTGGGGAAGGTCAGCGACGACACGAGCGCCGGGACCCTTTCGGCCAGGATTTCCGCGGCGGAGCGTCCCGCCACCTTTTTGCGCAACCCGACGCATTCCCCCTTCGGCGTCTGCAGACGCTGCAGTTCCCCGACCGGGACGCCCTGCGCGCGGGCGAAGCCCTCCGCCGCTTTCGTCGGCGCGCCCCGCGCGTCATAAGCCGCTTTCACCGGCGGCCCGGTGATCTCCTGAAGAGCATCCGGCTGCCGCTCCAGGAGTCCTTCGGCGCGCGCCGCCAGACGCCGCGGCGTGCCGAACACGCGTACGGTGTCCTGCCGGTCGATGCCCGCCCCGGGCAACAGGCGGGCGCTTTCGATCTCCCCGAAGAGCCCGAGCCCCAGGTCCTCGAGGGCCGCGTCGATCATGCGCGCCGGGATCTCCTCGGTACCGATCTCCAGCAGGAAGGCCGAGCCTGGACGGGACGTCATCGGGGAGGCACCTCCGCCCCCCGCTTCAGAAGCGGGAAGCCCAACGCCTCACGCGTCTTCAGATACTCCTTGGCGCAGCCCACCGAGAGCCGGCGGATTCTCTGGATGAATCCGGTCCTCTCGGTCACGCTGATGGCCCCGCGCGCCTCCAGGACATTGAACGTGTGCGAGCAGCGCAGGACGTAGTCATAGGCGGGCAGAACGAGCCCGAGCCTCAAGAGCCGCCCTCCCTCCGACTCGTACTGCTCGAACAGGCGGTTCAGCAGATCCACGTCCGCGGCCTCGAAGTTGTGCTTCGAGAACTGGACTTCCTCCTCGGAGCGCACGTCGCCGTAACGCACGCCCGGCGCCCACTCGAGATCGAAGACACTGGCGACGTCGTTGAGGAACATGCCGATGCGCTCCGAGCCGTAGGTGATCTCCGCTGAGATCGGGGCGAGCTCGATCCCACCGGCCTGCTGGAAGTAGGTGAACTGGCTGATCTCCATCCCGTCCATGAGCACCT
>DAISWT010000210.1:0-4080 GCA_036826235.1 Acidobacteriota bacterium
GAGCGAGGTGGTGATCGAGCCGGGCCGTCCGAGGACCAGGCGAGCCCGCCGGCGGTCCAACCCGCCTCGACCAAGGAAGCGGAGAGCAAGTCGGCCGCCGAGGTGCGTCTGGTGGTGTTCGGCGACTCCGACTTTCTCAGCAACGGCTACTTCAACGCTTCGGGCAACGGCGACCTGGCGCTCAACGTCGTCGCCTGGCTCGCCGAGCAGGAGGATCTGGTCTCGATCCGCCCGAAGACCTCGCTGCCCCGCATTCTCATCCTTTCGCCCGTGGAAGTCCGGCTCTACTTCTGGTCGATCGTCGCGCTCGCGCCCGTCACGATCGCCATCGTGGGCATCGGGATCTGGTGGCGCCGCAAGAAGCTCTGAGGCATCCACGGTGAAGCGCCGGCTGGGTCCGATCCTCGCGGTCGCGCTTCTGCTCGGTCTGGGTGTCTATGCCTACTTCTCCGAGGTCCGCGGCCCGGGTGGGGAGAAGAAGTCGGAAGGGGAGAAGGACAAGGCCCTCCCGTTCGACCGGGCCGGCCTCAAGTCGATCCGGATCAAGAACGACCGTGGCGAGTTCCGTCTCGAGAAGCAGGGCGAGACGTGGAAGCTCACGGCCCCGCAGCAGGCCGACGCCGACAAGGAGGCGATTGAGGGTCTGCTGGGCTCGCTCGATTCCGCTCGCGTCGACCGGCGTCTGGGGAAGGAAAGCGACCGGAAGCAGTACGGGCTCGACCCTCCCAGGGCCAGCCTGACGATCGAAACGACGTCACCCGGCCCGGCGGCGACCCTGGAGATCGGCGAGAGCAACCCGATCGGCGGCACCTACTACGCCCTCCTGCCGGGATCCGGCGAGGTGGCGGTCGTCGGTTCCACAGTGGGCGAGGTCACCAAGAAGGACCTCCTGAGTCTGCGCGACAAGTCCCTGCTGACGCTCGACCCGTGGAAGGTGAAACGCCTGTCGCTCGAGCGCGGCAAGGAAACGATCCGCCTGGAGAAGCCGGACGAGGGGTGGGTGATCCGCAAGCCGGTCGAGGCGCCGGCGGACGGACCGACCATCACCGACCTGCTGAACGCCCTGCAGAACCTCCGCGCCAGCGCGTTCGATGCGGAGAAACCGTCCGACACCGACCTCCGTCGCTTCGGTCTGACGCCGCCGCAGGCTCGCATGATCCTGCTGCAGGAGGGCTGGGACGTCGAGAAGACGGTGGTCTTCGGCAAGGAGGTCAAGGGCGGAGGGCGCTACGCCCGCACCCTGGGCCGCGACCCGGTCATCACCGTGCCGTCGGATTTCTGGCCGAAGGTGACCACCAGGCTCTTCGACCTCCGCCGCAAGGATCTGCTGGGTGTGCAGCAGTACCGCATCGAAAGCATCACCATCGCCCGCGGTGGCGGGCCGGCGATGACCCTGACCCGCCAGAAGGATCAGACCTGGCTGCTCGCCGGCGCGTCGCACGGGGGCGTGAAGTCCGAGACCGTCGACACGCTTCTCCGGTCGATCAGCGACCTGAAGGCCCTGTCGTTCGACGACCACCCGACGAAGCAGCTGGGCGCTTCCCTGTCGCGCCATCCGGCGCTCGACCTGACACTGCAGGAAGAGGCCGACACCTCGGGTGGCAAACCCAAATCGCAGCACCTGCTGATTGGACCACCCGACAAGAAGGGTCACAGTCTCGTCCGTGACATGGCCTGGACGCCCATCGCCACCGCCACCCCGGATGCCCTGGACAAGATCAACAGCCAGATCGAAGCGCTCGTCAAGGAGGCCACGGCGCCCAAGCCTGCGGCCAGCCCGTCCCCCTCCCCCTCCGTTTCGCCGGCACCGTCATCCGGAAGGTGACCGAGGCCCCGAGATGGATCGGGGTGCTTCGTCGAATTCCCCTGAAACCCCGGTGCCGGCATCTCCGTATAGACGGGTGTTGCGGACAGCGATCGAGCAGGGAGGAATGACCATGAGCCAGACGATTCAGATCAGAGAGCGATGGAGGGGGCGGCGGGCCCTGGTACGGATTTCCGGGTCGATCCTGTCCGGCGCGGCCGCCGGAAAGTTACTGAGGAGCGTGCGCGGGGCGCTGGCGCGTGGGATGCGCGATCTCACGATCGATCTCGCCGGACTCTCTTCGATTGACTGCGGCGGAATCGGCGCTCTTCTCCTCTGCCTGGAGGATGCGGTGCGCCACGGTGCGACCCTCCGGGTGGCGCGCAGCCGGGGTCCGATCCGCAGCATGCTGGCCCTGAGCGCCCTCCTGAATCACCTCGAGCGTGGCGGGCTGGCGCGCACGGGTGCCGAGCGCCTTGCCCGCCGGGACGTGCCGGTCCTGGTCAGCGCTTAGGAACGGGAGACCGACGGCTCCTTGCCGCGCAACCCGTCGAGCATCTTCCGGGCGTCGGCGTCCGACGGGTCGATCTCCAGAAGAGACAGCAGCTCCCGGCGCGCCTCGTCAATCCGCCCTGCGGCGCGCAGGAGCGCCGCCAGGTTGTAGCGGGCGTCCGTGCTCAGGGGATCGAGGTCGATCGCCTCGCGGTAGCGCCGCTCCGCCGCGGCGAAGTCGCCACGCCGCTTGAGCAGGAGGCCCAGGTTGGCGTGGGCCGCGGCCAGATCCGGGTCCGCCTGCAGCGCCTCCAGGAACAGTCGTTCCGCCTCGGCGGCATCGCCCGACTGCAGTCGCAGGGCGCCGAGATTGCTGCGGGCCGGAGCCAGATGCGGGTCGGCCCGGAGCGCCTTCTCGAAGGTCGCGGCGGCTTCCTCGGTCCGTCCACGCGCGGCCAGGTAGCGACCGAGCGCGTTCCAGGCGCCGGCCAGACCCGGGTCCCGGCGCGTCGCTTCGCGGTAGGTAACGGCCGCGGCGTCGTCCAGGCCGGCGGCGCGATAGGCTTCACCCAGGATGTAATGGGCGGTGCCGCTCTCCGTGTTGTGCGCGGCCGCCTGCGACAGCGCGCTGACGGCATCGGCCAGAAGCCCGGCGCGCAGCGCCTCCAGCCCGGCCGCCAGATACGGATCGCTCAGGCTCCACAGGTCGGCGTCTTTCAGACTCGCGGCGATCTCGAGCCGGATGTCGCGCTCCCGGGCCCGGGAGCGCAGCGCCGCGGCGAGCCCCCGATCCATCGTGGCGATCCCCTCCGGCAGGATGTCCGTCACCGGCCGGCGGACGCGGCGCAAGGCGACGGTCTGCTCGCGCAGGGTATCGCGGAACATCGCGAGCGGCGCGCTGGTCTCCAGATACAGCATGTCGTCGGTGTGACGCCGCGCTCCCTCGGCCAGAGCCCGCAGCCCCTCGGGGCCGGTGACGAACCGAGAGAGCAGGTCGGCCTCCTCCGCGATACCGGCCCGGCGCAGGTCGTCCCAGACGGGCGCCAGCCGGTCCGGCCGCAGGCGCGCCGGATCGACCCGCAGGGGCCGGTCACCGCCCACAAGAAAATAATCTCCACCGCCCGCCGACTCCTCCCAGAGCGTCGCCTCCGGGAAGACCTCCAGGAAGGAGCGGACGATGCCGCGAAAATCCTCCGGGGACAGGCGATACGCCTGCACCCACTGGCAGAACAGCCCGCCGGGTTTCAGACGCGAGCGCACCAGGCGGTAGAACTCGACCGTGAACAGGTTCGGCACGCCGGCAACCCAGGGGTTGGAGGGCTGCGAGGTGATCACATCGAAGCGCATCCGGCGGACCAGGAGGCGACTGCGCGCGTCGTCGATCGTCACGGTGAGGCGCGCATCGTCGAGCGCGCGTCGATTCCAGGCGTCGAACAGACGCGCGGCCGGCAGGACCGCGGGGGCGATCTCGACCGCCTCGATGGCACGGACCGGGTGCCGCTCGGCGGCGCCGAGTGTGATGCCGCTGGCCAGGCCGATCACCAGCACATCCGTCGGCGAGGGGTGCAGAAGAAGCGGCAGGTGCGCCGACAGGAGCTGAGTGCTCATGTCGCCGCCGGTCGAAGCTTCGGTCTTGCCGTTGAGCTGCAGCGACAGGACGCCGGCGGGACTGCGGCGGACCGTGACGAGGCTGACTCCGTCCTCTTTCGAGAACAGGATCTGGCCGCGGCGCCGTATCGCCTTCCGCAGATCGCCGCCGGCGCCGGAAGCGGCGCGGTAGATCG
>DAISWT010000210.1:4123-5452 GCA_036826235.1 Acidobacteriota bacterium
AGGAGGCTGAGCGCGGTGGTGGGGAACACGAGTGCCGAGAGGAGACCGGCGGCGGCGATCCAGTTGGAGCGCCGGCGCTCCGATAGACCGATGAGCGGGATGAGACCGAGCAGGAGCGAGGACGATGACGCGATGACGAGAGACCGCCTCGTCCCGAGGACGGGCAGGGCCACGAACCCCGCGAGCGCGAAGCCGACGACCGATCCCCAGGTCGAGGCCGCGTACAGGCGGCCGGCGATGCGATGAGGCCTGCTGGCGTCGCCCGCGGCCGCGGCGGCGAGCGCGGGAAATGCCGCACCCTGGCACAGCGTCGGAACGACAAGCAGGACGGACAGGAGCGCGAACTCGACGGCGAGAAAGGCGACCGGACTCGTCCCCATCCGGCCCGAGGCGAGCGCGGCGGCGAGTGGCAGACGCCCGAGCACCGGGACGATGAGGAGAGACGACAGACCTGCGCCACCCAGGGCCGCGGCGGCCAGCAGCGGTGAGGCGCCGGGACGCGACACGAACCTGCCGGCGAGCAGCGGGCCGGCGCCAAGACCGAGGACATAGCAGGCCAGCGTGATGCCGAGGGCATACACCGACGAGCCGAAGGCCAGTGCCGCGGTCCGCGTCCACCCGACCTGCAGGACGGCGCCGAGCGTGCCGGATGCGGCCGCTGTCAATGCAGCGGCGAGCCGCCGCGTCCTTCCAGGGCCACCCACCGGTGGCGCACCCTGGTCCTCCGCCCCGAAGGCCTCCCGGCGTGCGCCGAGGACCAGGGCGGATCCCGCCGCCGCAGCGTTCAGCAGGCCGGCCGCCACAAAGGCGGCGCGCGTTCCCAGGAGCGGCAGGAGGACGAACGATCCGGTCAGCGCCCCCAGCGCGGCCCCCAGCGTGTTGAGGCCGTAGAGGGTGGCGATGGCGCCGGCAGGGGCGGCGCCGCGGCCGACCGCATCGCGCACAACGCAGGGGAACGTCGCCCCCATGAGCACCGTCGGGATCGCCAGGGCAGCGAACGCCAGACCCAGGCGCAGCAGTGCCAGCGACTGAGGCGAAGAACGCCCCGGACCGAGGGTCTCGAGAATCGCGGGAATCGCCGCCGCGACCGCCGGACTGAGACCGGCATACAGCGCCAGGAGCCCCTCCAGTCCGGCGTAGACGCGCAGGGGGTCGCGCGACCGCCCGGCCAGCCGGGCGCCGAGGGCGGCCCCGGCGCCGAGGCCGCCCAGAAAGGCAACCAGGACGGCCGTCAGCGACTGCAGAGAGTTGCCGAGACACTGTCCCAGGGCACGGGCCCAGGCGACTTCGTGGACCAGACCCGCGCAGCCCGACAGCGCGAAGACGATC
>DAISWT010000211.1:0-5400 GCA_036826235.1 Acidobacteriota bacterium
TGGTCGCACTGGGCCGACCTGATGGCGGACGATCTCGAATCGATGGTCCCCGGCATCTCGGCCGACCTGACCCGCCTGGACGTCTATGCGTGGGGCCACCACATGGTGATCCCGTCCCCCGGCTTCCTGACCGGCGACGCACGGCGCGGTCTCACACGCCCGCTCGGGCGGATCACCTTCGCCCACTCCGATCGCAACGGCATGCCGAGCTTCGAGCTGGCGACGCGCGCCGGCTACGACGCCGCCCGGGAAGCGCTGGCGATCGTGCGCGGCAGGCCGAAGAGTCTCTGATGGCCGCGGGCCGGACGGCGCTCATCACCGGTGCATCGAGCGGCATCGGGCTGGACCTCGCGTCGGTGTTCGCCGCGGATCGCTGGGACCTGATCCTGGTGGCCCGCAGCGAGGCGAAGCTGCGCGAGACGGCGGAGGGTCTGGAGCGCCGGTTCGGCATCGAGGCCCGGGCCCTGCGCGCCGACCTGTCCGACCCCGGGGCGCCGCGGGCGATCGCCTCCTGGCTGCGCGATCACGGAGCCCGGGTGGAGGCGCTGGTGAACAACGCGGGCTTCGGCGTGTACGGTCCGTTCGCGAAGACCGATATCGAGGCCGAGCTGAACATGATCCAGGTGAACGTGACCGCCCTGGTCCACCTGACGAAGCGTCTCCTGGGAGGCATGCTGGAGCGCGGACGGGGGCGGATCCTGAACGTCGCCTCCACGGCCGCGTTCCAGCCGGGCCCGCTCATGGCGGTCTATTACGCCACCAAGTCGTTCGTGCTGTCGTTCTCGGAGGCGCTGGCCTGCGAGCTGGAGGGAAGCGGCGTCGCCGTGACGGCGCTCTGCCCGGGACCCACACAGACCGGCTTCCAGACCGGCGCCGACATGCAAGCGTCGCGGCTGGTGCGCGGCCCTCTGATGATGGACAGCCTGAGCGTCGCCAGGGCGGGATACGAGGGATTGATGCGGGGGAAGACGCTGGTCATTCCGGGTCTGACGAACCGTCTCATGGCGGGCGTGGTGCCCTTCATGCCGCGGCGCACGGTCACCCGCTTCGTGCGACGCGCCATGTCGCCGGCCGCGCCGCGCGGGCCGTCCTAAGAAATCCGTCTGAAGACGTACACCACGTAAGGTGAGCGCGGGACATACCGTACCGCCTCCTCGCCCCACGCGTAGACTGTCGAATCGTCCGAGACGATGTCGGCCACCCCGGCGACCTCGTAGTGCGCGGCTATGTAGGTGCGCGCCCAGGTCAGGATCGTCGTGTCGGAATCGGGGCGGACCAGCCACGAGAACGGCACGTTGACGTAGACCAGGTACTTGGGCTCCGACGCCTCGATCTCCTTGATGGCCGACAGCTGCATGCGCGAGGCGTACGGCTGGCTCTCCATCAGGCCGTACATATAGATGTGGCCGGTGGCCGAGCGACGGCCCGAGTAGAAGAAGATCTCGGGCTCCGAGCCCAGGACCGCGACCCGGTCGTCGGGCGCCGTGTCGGCGGCGATCCGCCGCGCGATCTCGACCGCCTCCGGGAAGGGGTTGGCCCCGTAAGTCCTGCGCGAGGCCTGGGACGGCGTCAGCGAGAAGAAGAACGTCTTCTCCTGGAACACGGGGTACAGAAGGGCCGCGCCGAGCACCAGGATCGGAAGAATCTCGGCCAGGCCCGCTTCCCGCGCGGACTCCTGCCCGGCGGTGAGCCACTTCGCCAGGGCGCGCCCGCCTGATCTCACGACGACGGCCGCGAGCAGGGCCACCGCAGGAAGCAGCAGGACGAAGTAGTGCTCCCGGAAGTAGAAGCCGGGCAGATGGAAAGGAGCGAGCCGGCGACGAACACCGCGAGGAAGCGCACGCGCCGGCGGACCGCGTCGTCCCACAGCGGCGCCGTCGCTCCCGCGGCCGCCAGGATCCAAAGCGGCAGCGCCGGCGCGGCGACCCCGCGGATCGTCTGCACGAACATCGTCACGCCGTCCGACAGGGCGACTTCGGACACATACGCCCGCGCATAATCGAAGGTCCAGAACCAGAAGTCCCTGAACACGCCGGCCGCCGCCAGGAGAGCGCAGGTCAGTCCAAAAGGGATGAAGGCCCCCAGCAGGAAGCCGGCGCAGCGGCCGACGATGCGACCGGGACGATCCTTTCGATCGGCCAGCTCCCACGCGAGCCAGGCGGCGCCGGACAGGACGAAGAAGATGCCGTGCTGCTTCATGACGAAGCCCGTGCCGAAAAAGGCGCCGCTGACGAGCAGAGCGGGCCATCGCGGCGGGCGCGGCGGCGCGGCGCCGGCGTCGATCTCGCGCGCCAGGATCAAGCTCCCCGCCAGGACCGGCAGGACGACGAAGTGCGTGGCGTGCGCGAACACGCCGAAGACACCCTGACTCAGCGACAGGAGCGCATAGCAGGCCGCGGCCGTCGCGCCGGTTCTTTCGTCGAACAGACGGTGAGCCAGGAGGTACAGCAGGACGACCGTCGCCAGGTTCACCGCCAGGAGGCCGAGGTGGATGCCGCGCGCCGTCTGCCCGCACACCGACATGATCGCGGCGTAGGCGGCGTAGGTCCCCGGCAGCTTCATGTTGTAGGCGAAACGGTACGGCGGGATCCCGCGCAGGAGCAGTTGGCCCGCGTAGGCGAACTCCCCTTCGTCGCGCTCGAGCGGCACGCCGATCAGGCGCACGCGGACGGCGGCCGCCAGGCCGACCGCCAGGAGGAGGACGGCCCACGCGATGAGCCGCCCCGCCCGCGCAGCGGGTCCCATGACTCTACCCGACCTTTCTCATCCAGAAGCTGCTCGACTCGTAACCCTCGCCGGCCCCCAGGCCCTCCGGCGGAGGGAACACGGCCCGCAGTGCATCCGCATGCTTCAGGTGCATGAGGCTCCCGCACCACAGGACTTCGAAGCACGGGTTGCACACCAGCAGGGCCTGCAGCAGGTATTGCTCGGCCCAGAAGCGGCGCTGTCGCACGACCCATTCGCGCGGGTACGGTCTCGGGAAGAAGATATCGTGGACATGGATGACGACCCCCTTCTTGAGCCTGGGGATCACTTCGAGGAACAGAAAGAGGACGTCGTTTCCCATCCGGACCACGTGGCTCGAGTCGATGAACAGGATGTCGCCCGCCTGCAGGTCGGTGAGCAGGGACAGCCCGACTTCCTGAGCCGGCCGGGGGATCAAACGCGTCAGGCCGGGGAAGCCCTGCCGCAGGGTGTCGTTCGGGTACGGCTCCACGGCGATGAGCCGGGTGCTCTTCCCCTCGGAGCCGTTCATCAGCGCCGCCCGGGCCGCCACATACGTCGAGTTGCCGGAGCCGACCTCCACGATGGTCCGCGGAACGAGGTGGCGAATCATGCAGTGCAGCACGGCGGCCGAGGTCAGCCCGAACGCGCCGTTCAGGATGAAATACTGGTGCGGGACGCCGGTGTCATGGAGCGGGAAATCGCACTCGTGCCGGAGTCGCGCGAAGACGCTCCGCAGCATCTCGAGCTGCTGATCGACGCGCAGATCGACACCGGGCATTTCGGAATCCGTCTCCCACAGATCGGCACGACGCTCCAGATCGCGGGTATCGGGCACCGGGCTATAGAAATGACTCTGCGTGACGTGGACGCCGAGCCTCTGGAAGAAATCGAACGCGCGTTTCGAGAACAGCATGCGTCCGACAGCCCTCCGGATCAGACTCACTCTGGAGAGTCCACGCTTGGCACGATGAGCGCCTTGACGACCCTCCGGGCGGCCACATCGTCGAGCGCCTGGTTGGTGCCTTCCAGCCCGTAGCGCACGGTCGGGATGCGCGACCACGGCCGCGAGCGCTCCGGGTCGGCGGCAATGCGGACGGCGCGGGCGAAGTGCGAGAAATCGGAGCCCCAGCAGCCGCGAACCTCGAGATGCTTCCGGTTGAGGTCGGCGTGCGGGTTGAACGAAGTGTCGCCGTGGTCGGCGTACTGGCCGGCGACGACGACCCGGCCGGCGTCGCGGGTGAAGCGCATCGCCTGCACGACCGCCTCGGGCGCGCCCGTCGCCTCGATGGTGATGTCGGCGCCGCGCCCCGAAGTGCGCTCACACACCCAGGCGAGCCGCTCGTCCGCGTCGTGCTCCGTGATGTCGCAGGTCGCCGCCGCTCCCACGGCGCGCGCCGCCTCCAGGCGGGCCGCCGGCGCCCCGACGCACAGGACCGCGCCGGCGCCGCGCATGAGGGACACGATGACGGCCGACAGACCGACGGGGCCGCTGCCGAGGACGAGCACGGTGTCGCCGATGGCGACCTCCGCCCGCTCGACCGCGTGCAGGGCGGTGGGAAGGGAGCAGCCCCCCGTCATGAACCTCTCGGGGGCGGCGTCGAGACGCAGGCACAGCGTCCCGGGCTTCAGGACGACCGCGTCCGCCCAGCCGCCGGTGAGACCATCCGCGAAGCCGTACGTGATCCCGTAGACCTTGCGCCGCGGGCAGCGCGTCGTCGCCTTCGCCACCAGGCAATACCAGCAGGCGTTGCAGGTGCGGTGCACGTCGAGGAAGGTGACCAGGTCCCCCTCCCGGAACGGCATCCCATCCATGTCGGTGATCGTGCCGCGGATCTTCTCCAGGCGGCCCGCCGAGACGTGCCCCGGGATGATCGGGTAGGGCACCCCTGCGAGCCGCCCGTCACGCAGCGCCACGTCGGTCCCGCAGACTTCGCTCAGCTCCACGCGCAGGAGAGCGGAGCCGGGCTCGAGCACAGGCTCCGGCACATCGCGCAGCTCGACGGGAGCGCCGGACCCGGGCATCACCACGACGCGCAGGCGGCTCATGGCGTCAGAAACTCAGCACCTTCACGGTCACGGGCTGCAGACCCGTCTCGCCCTCGACCACCCGGTACACCCGGTCCATGGCGACGTCCCGGAACATCTGCACCTCGCCCGTGGCCGGCCACGTCACCTGGATCGCCTCGATACCGGTCGCCGCCCCCAGACCGATCTCCTGTTGCAGGCTGTTGCCCCCGAAACTGCCGCCGGTGCCGGCGGTGAGATAGACGTCGCGGCCGCCCGGGGCCATGGCCAGGTGGACCTTGAGGCGCGCACCGATCGCCGAGCGGTTCGAGCGCCGGCCCTCCAGACGGAGCGTGATCCAGTGATGGCCGTGACTGGGGTTCCTGAACAGGACGTGCGGCGCCATGTCGCTCTCGAACCAGCCGCCCATCTCCTCGAGGATGTCTTGATCCCCGTCGTTGTCGATGTCGCCGAACGCCACGCCGTGACCCTTCTGCAGATTTCCGACGTCGGCGGAGGTCGTCACGTCCTGGAAGAACCGGCCCTCGGCATTGCGGAACAGGCGGTTCGGAATCAGCGCGCCCAGCGACGGCTCGCCGGTGCCGACGTAGAAGTCGAGCCAGCCGTCGTTGTCGAGGTCGCCGAAGTTCGAGCCCATCGGCAGCGCCA
>DAISWT010000212.1:0-5393 GCA_036826235.1 Acidobacteriota bacterium
GGGGTCGATTCCATGGGGTTTTTCCTCGGATAAGGGAGCCGCCCCGATGCCGGCGGGGAATGCGTTCCGGCTGAAGACGCAGGCGAGGACGTCGGCATACTCCTGCGGGCTCAGTCTCGCGTCCTGGCCCGGGGGCATCGAGACGCGTACCCACTCGAACAGATCGCCCGCCGTCTTCCGGCCCCAGCGGCCGAGGAACGTCTCGCCGATCAGCGGGGGCACGAGCTCGATCCTGCGACGGGCCGCCGGACGGGCCCTCCTTCACTCTCCGCTCCCCGGCAGCGGGCCGAACACGTAGGGGATGAAGTGGTAGTTGAACAGCGCCGAGAGCACGATCAGCACCCGGAGCGCACCGGGCAGACGATCGCCACGGCGCGGCACAGGATGAGGAACAGGAACGGGTAGAAATCAAGCGCGTAGCGGTAGCCGTACTGCCGGACGCCGATCCCGTAATAGCCCAGAACGATCGCAAGCATGACCGCGGAGGTCGCGGCGGCGAGCCGGACCGACCGATCGTGCCACGGGGCCTTCACGATGCCCAGGAAGATCGGAGACGTGAACAGGATGCTCATCCCCCAGATGCTGGGACGCAGGTACGGGAACTGGAGCACCTTGCTCCCCGGGATGAAGATCCCCTCGGGCCCCTTGAAGAACAGGTAGTAGAGATTGGCCGGGACGTGCTCGAGCGACCACACGCCGTGGGCCCGGTTGACGGCCGGCTCGTGAGCCAGGATCTGCCAGGAGTACCCGAACTCGGTGATCGCCCCGAATCTTAGATGGTTGTAAGCGAGAAGCCCGGCGAGGCCGACGACCATCGGGGCCGTCAGTCGGGCGAGCCATCGGATCCTCGCGCTTCGCTCCGCGCCGTCGAACAGGAGAGACAGACCGAAGAAGAGACCGGCGAGGACCGCGGTCACGCGCGTCGTCATGCCCAGCGCGAGAGCTGCGCCGATCACCCACCACCGGCGTTGTCCCAGGAACTCACACAAAGCCCACAACGTGAAGGTGGTGGCCATGGCCTGCGCGAAGTACCAGGACCAGGCGACGAGACCGACATAGAGGTAGTTGGTCGCGAAAATGTAGGCGAAGGCGAGCCAGAGAGCGGTCTCGTCGTTGCCGGTGATCCTCTTGGCGATCCGGAGCAGCAGGTAGATGTTGATCGCGTTGAACGCGAAGAGGAGCGGGCCCTGCTGAACGGAGGCACCGCCGATCCAGACGAACGGCATCAGCAGGATGGCGGGCAGAGGGCCCAGCGGCCAGTAGTACCGGCCCTCGTACGGGCTCGTGTCGGCCCAGGTCCCCGGCGCCTCGGTGAAGTACAGCCTGCCTTCGAGGAAGGACCTCGCCAGGAAGACGAAGTGCTGCTCCGCCCGCGGGGCAAAGTCGGCCTTCAGGAGCGCGACCAGGCCGAGGACGAGAAGGGCGGCCGGCAGGACGGTCCTCGTCGGGAAGCGCTTGTCGGCCACGAACACTCCCGGACGCACGGGTGTGCGGGATGCTCAGAACCTGGAGCACAGGTGAAACAGGACGCATGGTACGCCCGAGACGGGGCATTTCGTCAACCTCGGGTCGACCCTGCATGGGGCGAACCGACGCCCCGACCTGGGAACCTGGCTTTGGGCGAGTCGCGGTGCCGATAGATCACCACCGAGGCGTTCGCGAATACCTGATCCGCATCCGCGAGAATGACCTGCCACGCCTGCAGATTCTGCTGGATCCAGGAATTGAGTCGTGTGTCGGCAAAGATGTAGTCGATCCGCGTTCCCCAGAACTCGCGGGCCCGCTTCTCATCGCTCCAGTCCGAGCCCTGCTTGAAGAGATCCGCGAACCATGCGTCCCGCTCCTTCCGATCGACCGACATGGCCCAATGTCCCCACACGACCGTGTTCCCGGAAAACGCAGGGATCAGGTGGCTCGTCGAGGGGGTGGCGAACACGACACTGGACGGGTCGCTCTTTTCCCTGAGAAACCTCAGGCCTTCCATCATCTCTTCGCTGATGAAATAGGCGCCGTTCGCGTTGGCTTGCGCTTCTCTGAATTCACTGACCAGAAGGTAGACGGGTGTCACGGCGATCGATGGGAGGAGGATGGCCAGGGCAGCGCCCCGGATCCAGCGGCGCGTTTCGAGGCGGGGGAGCCGGGCCAGGATCAGGTCCGGGGCCATTCCGGCCATGATGCACAAGGGGCCGTGCGCCCCGAAGATGAGTTTTCTCTGAAACCAGAACGGAACGTAGGCCAAGGCCAGGGACAGGACGAACCACAGTGGGACGGCCGGACGGTCCACCACCATCCGGCGCCATCCCGCGGCCAGGCCCGCGACGCTCAGGAGCAGCGGCAATCCGAACCCGAGGAGGTAGGCCGACAGGGCGGGGCTGACCATCGCTCCCGAACTGCTGTGTCTCGACAGGAGCGGATGGAGGATCGCGACCGAATCGACGTACAGGGCAAATGGAAGCACGGCGAGCGCATACCGGCAGAGATACCCGACGGCCTCCGCTCTTCTCCTCAGGACAATAAGGACAAGCGTCAAGGCGAAGAGGAGCGGCTGGGAGTAGGGATGAATCAAGATCTGGAGACCCGTCGCCAGGCCGCTGCGCCATAAGTCCGAGGGGCGACCGTCCCGCGTCCCCCTGTCCAACCAGTGGATTGCGAGCAGCATCAGGGCCAGCGAGTACGGGAACAGGGGATTCCACAAGAGAGACCAATAGGTGTTCGAGTCCACGACCCACAGGTCCGCCGAGATCGCCGCTGGGCGGTCGGACAGGAAAAGTGCGATGAACCCGCCCAGACCCGAGGAGACGCCCGCGAGGACAGACGCGAGCATCGATTGAAATCCGCTCAACTGAAGGAAGTCGGTATAACCGTAGAAGGCGGCAAGAAAGAGCACGACCCCCACGGCCTTCACGACCAGATGAACGATACCGATGTCGCAATGGAACACGGCGCTGATCCAGCCACAGATCAGGAACAGGGGTTGGAACAGAAACGCCGCGTGCGGCAGCGCCGTGTACTTCAGCTGGAACAACAGGCTGCCGTGGGCGGCCTGCTGCGACCAGGCCCTGTAGGCGAGAGAATCCTCGGGATAGGGCGGCACGATCCAGGTGTAGTGCGAGCCGCTGGGCGCGGCCATTAGGTTCAGCCCGTAGGGGACGGTGGTCGCGAGAACGACGAAGACCGTCCATCCCGCCCGGAAGACGCGGAGACCGGTGGCGCAGGCGGCGCGGTCGCTCATGGCCGGCCCAGGGAGGCCTGCAGTCCTTCGACGGCGCGCCCCCAGCCCGGTGCCATCTCGAGCGCCTGCCGGTAGCGATCCGCCGCGGCCTGCCGGTCGCCCAGCGCGAGGCGCATGTCGCCCAGGAAAACGTAGATGTAGGGCAGGGCCGGCCTCCCCGCGAGGACCTGGGCCTCTTCACGGAGCGCGTCCTCGCGGCGGCCCACGGCCAGGAGAGCGTCCATCTTCATGACACGAGAGATGAAGGCCGCTCGGCTGGCGCTCACCGCCCTTTCCGCCTCGAGCACGGCGAGGTCGGCCTGATCGGCGCGAAACGCGCCCGGCGCGTAGCGTGCGGGATCGAGAAGCGTGTAGCCGTCGCGTGCGACCAGGTCCGGCCGCGAACCGTCGGCGCGCATGTAGACGATCGCCGCGTCGTCGAACGCGACGGGGACCCAGGGTCCCACCTGTCGGAGAAGACGCGCGGTCGCCAGGTTCCGTCCCCCGACCCAGTCCAGGACCACCACCGATGCCTGGAGGCGCTGGAGAAGCGAACCGAGGGCGGCGGAGTCGCGCAAGGCCCGTTTGTACTCGCCGTACAGCTCCTCCCCATAGACGTCATTGCGCGAGTCCATGGCCACCCGGATCCTGGGGTAGAGGCGGTAGATCAGGTAGGGCCCCGTCTCGTAGGAGTTGAAAATGTTGCCCCGCACGTCGTTTCTCTCGAGGTAATCTGCGGCCAGAACCGGCGTATTGTCGGTGATCCCGAAGCCGAACGGTCTGACGTCGCCGGGACGGAACGGATAGCCGTTTTGGCCGAACCAGAAGGCAAGCCCGGCCAGCGCCAGCGCGGTCACGAAAAGGGCGGACTCGCGAAAGACGTGGCGGGGCGTGCCGCCCGCGATGCAGGTGAGCGTCGAGGCGAGCCAGGGACATGTCGCGAGGGCGAAGTCGGTGACGACACGGTTCATCCTGAGTGACAGTGCCAGGAAGAAGACGAAGAGAAGCAGGCCGAAGACTCCGGCGGACGGAGCCGTTCGGCGGCGCCGCGCGACGAGCACGCCGCCCAGGATCGCGCCCGCGCCGAGGACGATCCAGGCGACGTAGTAACGCGCCATGTAGCTTGCGGCATACGTGCTGCCGAACGGCGGGCGCCATTCGTAAATCTCCTTCATGAAGTCGCTTCCCATGAGCTGGAACGGGAAGAGCAGCAGCCGCACGCCGTAGGGGTTCACCAGAGAAACCGCCACTTGCGCCAGGGCCAGAAGCGCCAGACGTCGCGCCTCCTGTCCGGGAGGCGCGGCGGGCCTCTCCGCCGTCCCGTCGACGGCGCCCCGACGGCCGAGGCGGGACTCGACCGTTTCGCCGATCGCCGCAAGGCCGACGATCGCGGGACCGAGGAGGTATCCTCCATGCAGGTTGGCCCAGACGACCTGGAGCGGCAGGAAGGACCACAGAGGGATCCGGCGCCCGGCCCGCCGTCCCGCCAGCAGCAACAGGACGACGGCGATCATGAGATAGGAAAAGATGTGCGGTGCTATGTGCAGGCGGGCCCCCGCGAGCACCATCGCGAGGGCGAGCATCGGCACGGCGATCACGGGCGACGCCCCGAGAAGACGGGCCGCGCCGTAGAGCGAGGCGGCGATCAGGAGGGCGACGACGGACGTGAGGCAGATGAGGGCCGGGAAGCCTTTCGTCCCGAAACCGCGCTCGATCACCCGGAACAGCACCTCCGAGAGCCACTCGTGGGCCACGAATGGGCGCCCGCGCGCCAACGCCGAATAATCATCGGTCAGCGGGACGTGGCCGGTCTCCAGGATGACACTCCCGGTCTTCAGGTGGAGAAACACGTCGTAATTGGTGATCGGGGAGACGCTCAGCGTCACGACGAGGAGGCCCAGCGCGGCGAGGGCGGCGACCTCTCCGAAGCGGGGAGACGGGAGGGTCGGATTCATGGGAAATTCATGCGGCGCACGAGGTCCTGGAAGCGTGGATCGGAGCGGAGCGAATCGAGACGCGCACGACGCTCGCGCAGCCACAGCTCCAGGAACTCGAGCCGCGCTCGGAGACCGTTGACGTTCCACGTCGCGATGCGCATCCCAGTCCTCGCGGTCGCATCCTACCAGACCGCGGGAAGCGGCTGCCGAGGCGAAGGCGGGTCACGGGTACCCTGACGGGCCTG